>JAOUFX010000016.1 GCA_029857975.1 Deltaproteobacteria bacterium
AAATCATCAGTCCTGGAGGTTTTTAATCGTCACCAACAAAGGTCTGATCACCCAAATGGCTGATGCGGTCAAGGCCAAGACCGAACTCCTGGCTTCCTGGCCCGAGGCCGGGCAGTTCGGTGAGACCGTAGGACGTTGGCGAAAGACTTCTGACTTTTTCCGCGGCGCGCCGGTATGTATTGCCGTATTGATGAGCAAATACTCGAGCATCGCCGACCAGATTCTGCGAGCCCGCGGGGAGTCGGATTCGGTTGCCCGGGAGATCCGCTCTTACCGTCAGTTTGGCAACTCTACCTTGCAGAGCATCGCCGCCGCCGTCACCTACCTTTTGCTCATCCTCCATTATTTTGGTTTGGGTGCAACCTGGATGGGGGGGCCCCAACAGGCCAAGAAAGAAATCGAGCAAATCTTGGGCGTTGCTGGGGGATGGGATTTCGTGAACCTGATCCCCGTAGGGTATCCTGCGGAGACTCCCGAGGTTCGCCCCCGGAAGCCGATTGCCGAAGTGATACAATTTTTCCGATGAACCTTGTCGATTTTATCAAGGAGCGGGCGAGAGAATTCGGCAATAAAATTTTTCTCTGGGAGAAGAGTAATTCGCTTACCTACCGCGAATTCGACCGGGTTACCGATCGCTTGGGGGCCTCGCTTCAGTCGCTGGGTTTAAAAAAGGGGGATCATGCGGCGGTTCTCTTTCCCAACAGCTTGGATGCGTTGCTTTGCTATTTTTCCATCATCAAGGTTGGAGGAACGGTCATTCCTATCAACCCGCTCTATACCCCCCGAGAAATTGTCTTTCTGCTAAGCAACTCGGAGGCTAAATTTTTACTGTCCACCGTTCAATTCCAAAAAACAATTGAAGGGATTCAGGCCCGGGTCCCAACCCTAAAAAAGGCCATTTTCCGCGAAAGAGCGGATTCGTCAATCTTCAAGACCGTGGAGCGTTTGATTCCTGCGGCCAGGTCTCTCCAGCCCCTGGATCTCAATTCCGAAGACAACGCCATTATCTTTTACACCTCCGGAACTCTGGGACAACCCAAGGGGGTCATACTCACCCATGGGAATTTCACGTTCTCCGGACCGAACATCGCTGGGGCTTATGGTTTGCAGGAAGAGGACATTACGCTGGTCGTCCTACCCCTGGTGCATGTCTTCGCTTTGGCCAGCCCGGTTTTCGGCAGCCTGAGTTCCGGCGGGACTATGGTCATCCTGGAACGCTTTCAAGCCGAATCCGTTCTCCAGGCTTTTGCCAACTATCGCATTACGTGGTTCCCCGGAGTTCCCACAATGTTTAATTACCTCTATCACGCCTACGAAAAAGGATCCTACAAAATCTCTTCCATCCGGATGGGTTTATCCGGTGGGTCTTCCCTCTCGGTCGAGCTGCTAAAAAATTGGGAGAGGCGCTTTCATGCAGAAATCTTGGAAGTATACGGCCTTACCGAGTCTACCGGCCTCGTTACGGCCAACCCCGTGCATGGGGTGAGAAAAGCCGGCTCCATCGGCCTTGCCGTCCCCAATGTTCAGACCCGCTTGATCGACCAAGATGGAAAAGAAGTCATCCGGGGAGAGGTTGGCGAATTGCTTTTCAAAGGTGCCAATGCCGCCAAAGGATACTGGAAACTTCCGGAGCTAACCAGGGAATCTATCCGGGACGGATGGGTCTATACGGGGGATTTAGCGAGGCAGGATGAAGAGGGATATTTTTACATCGTCGGTCGGAAAAAAGACTTGATTATCACCGGCGGTTATAATATCTATCCCCGGGAGATCGAGGAAGTCCTCTACACCCACCCGGGGGTCTACGAAGCGGCAGTTATCGGCATCCCGGATGAAGTGAAGGGAGAAATTCCCAAGGCCTTCATCACTCTCAAGCCCGGGCAGCAAACCTCCGTGGGGGAGATTATCGATTATTGCAAGGCCCATCTGGCTCCCTATAAAATTCCCCGCCAGGTGGAGATTCGTTCCGAGCTTCCCAAATCCTCCACTGGAAAAATTTTAACTCGCGAACTAAAGAATAAAGGTTAAAGATTGCTTACCACCCGCACCAAAATGGCCGTAGTGGCGCTCCTCTATTTTTCCGAGGGCCTTCCTTTCGGCCTGATCAACAACGCTCTCTCGGTATATTTTCGGGTAAAAAAAATCTCCCTGGAGGAAATCGGGCTGCTCAGTCTTTTAGGATTGGCCTGGTCTTTCAAACTCCTGTGGGCTCCCCTGGTCGACCGGTTCGGCCGGAGATATTTCTGGATCATTCCCGCCCAGCTGGCTGTCGCCCTTTGCAGCGCGGTGCTGGCGGCATTTGATCCAGTAACTGAAAAAGCCATGTTTTGGCTGGCTCTGGCCGGTATTTGTCTGGCCTCCGCTACCCAGGACATTGCTGCCGACGCCTACACCATAGATATTTTGGACGAAAAAGAGCTGGGACCGGCGAACGGGGTCCGTTCTGCATCTTACCGGGTAGCCCTGATCGCCGCCGGTGGCCTTTTAGTAATGCTGAGCGATTCCTTCGGATGGTCCTTCGTTTTCATCGCCACGGCGTTGATCATGGCCGTTTTGGCGATGATGGTTCTGAGTTTCCCTGCCTTCCGCAGGGGAAGGCCAGCCGTTTCCAACCGGCCATCTCTCTGGCAGCAATGGGTAGGACCTATCCGCCTCCTTTTCCAACGGCCGAACTTCTTGGCGGCCGTTATCTTCATCCTTACCTTCAAAGTAGGTGAAGCCATGTTAGTGGCTATGGCCAACCCCTTCTGGATCGACCGGGGGTTTACTCCCGGACAGATCGGCTTTGTCGTGGGCACCCTGGGAACCCTGGCCAGTATTGTCGGGGCCATGACTGGAGGATCTTTGACAGCCCGCTGGGGAATTGGGAAATCCCTCTGGATTTTAGGCGCGGTTCAAGCCAGCGCCAGCCTGGGGTACACGCTGGCTTCTCTTCCCTTCGCTCCGGCTTTCTCCATTTACTTTGCGGCCCTTCTGGAAAGCCTGGCCATCGGCCTGGCCACCTCCGCTTTCTTAAGCTTCCTGATGAAACTCTGCGACAAAAGATTTAGTGCCACCCACTATGCTTTTCTCAGCACCCTTTTCGGCCTCGGCCGGTCTATGGCCGGAGTCGTCAGCGGCTATTCCGCCTCTTTTTTAGGTTATCCGGTCTTTTTCTTTGCTACCTTCCTGATCGGCCTGGCGCCCCTGCTGATGATCCCGTTCTTGCAACCTACTCTGGCCTGGGTTCCCAAGGAGGAAAAATGATTTCCAAGGAACTGAAGGAAAAGACCGCTCAGATGATCATGGTGGGGTTCCCTGAGGCCGAGCTGGCAGAAGAATGCCCCATTGTCCGTGCCATAAAAAATTATTCTCTCGGCGGCGTGATTCTTTACAACATCGACCTAAAATGTTACCTCGATGAGCAGAAGAAGGCCGATCTGACCCGGAATGAAGCGGCCCGGATCTGCCCGAAAAATATCATCTCTCCCGATCAGCTCCAGGCCCTTACGTCCGGGTTGCAAAAATATTCCCGCGGTCCTCTTCTAATAGCGGTCGACCAGGAAGGGGGGATCGTGAGCCGGCTTGGACCCGCTGCTGGATTTCTGGAGACTCCGACTCCCCAATCCCTCGGAGAGAAGGATGATCCGGCTTTGACTGCCCAGGCGGCAGAAGCAATGGCCAAAGATCTCAAGTTAAGCGGGATCAACCTCAACTTGGCCCCGGTGGTGGACCTGGACCTCAACGCCGCGGGCCTGATTTCCCGCAACGGCCGTTCCTTCGGATCAGACCCGAAGCGGGTTTATCGGCACGCCAAAGCCTTCCTTCTCGCCCACCGGCAACAGGGGATCCTGACCTGCCTGAAACATTTTCCGGGGAAAGGGAGCGCGGGCCAGGACACGCATTTCGAGGTAGCCGACGTAACGTCCCTTTACCAGCCTCAGGAAATCCACCCCTTCTCCTGGTTAATTGAGGAAGGAATAGCTGACACGGTAATGACTTCGCATATTTACCACCTTGGATGGGACAAGAAATTTCCCATAACCCTATCCCCGAAAATTTTGCGGATCCTCCTGAGGGAAAAGATAGGCTACCAGGGCGTGGTCATTTCCGATGACCTGCAAATGGGCGCAATTGTCAAGCGGTTCAGCCTGGAAGAGTCCTGTCTGCTGGCTGTCGAGGCGGGTGTGGACATTCTGCTGGCTTCCAATAACAGCCCGGAAGGGAATGACCCGGATCTTTTCCTGCGCATGTTCGAAGCCCTGATCAAAGGTTTCGAGAAGAAACGCATCTCCAAATCTATGATCGAAACTTCCCATGCCCGGATCATGGAATTGAAAAAGCGGATCTCTTAAAAGCTTTAGCCGTGACGATGCTACAAAAGGCTATTATAATAGCTGTCTATTTTCAATGGTGTCCCCCGAACTTGAGGTCCATTCGATGAATACCTGGCAAGCCATTGTTTCAGCTCTAAGGGCGGAGAAAACCGAATACCTGTTCGGTTTGCCCAGCGGAGATCTTTTTTATGATGCCCTTTACGATGTCCCGGAAATCAAGACGGTTCTGGTGAGGGAGGAAAGTGCGGGGCCCTTTATGGCTATGGGCTATAGCCGGGTTTCGGGCAAACCGGGAATCTGTTATGCTCCCAGTGGTCCTGGAGTTGCCCATCTGGTACCCGGGGTCTTAGAAGCGCAATCCGCCTGTCTTCCGGTCATCGCCATTGGCTGCAGTTCCAAGAGGGCCAACGCGGGGATGGGCGCCTTTCAAGAAGTGGATCAAATATCCATACTGAAATCCATCACCAAGTGGTGCGAACGGGTCACCGAACCGGAGCGGATTTTCTGGGTGATGCGGCGAGCCTTTTCTTTAGCCACCAATGGGAAGCCTGGACCGGTGTATGTGGATATTCCCCGGGATGTTGGCGCCCGGGAAACCAGTTTGGAGAAATACGTGCCCGCCGAATACCCGCTGAAAAGTTCGGGAGATCCCCAAAGAATCAAGGAGGCGGCGACCCTATTGCTGAAGGCCAGAAGGCCGGTCATTGTCGCTGGAGGTGGCGCGATTAGTTCCCGAGCCTTTGAAGAGGTGAGAAAATTTGCCGAGCTTTTGAACCTTCCGGTTATGACCACTCCCTGCGGGAGGGGGATCCTGTCAGAAGAGCATTCCCTGGCTTTTGGATTGGTGGGGCTGTACTTTTCGAAGGTGGGGGAAAAAGTGTATGGGGAATCAGATCTACTGATGACCCTGGGATCCAGGAACGAAGACTTTCAGTCGGGAGAACAGAAATTTTTTCCCAGGGGGGCCAGGTACATCCAGGTGGACATCGACCCCGAAGAGATCGGGCGGAACTGGATCCCCGATGTGGCTGTCGTGGGAGACGTAAAATTAGTGCTGCGGGCTCTTATCAAAGAACTCCAAAAAGGAGGGGTAAAAAAGGGGAAAGGAAATGATCGAATCTCGGAATTGCTGAAGGAGAAAGATGGCTATGAAGCCAAGGTGAAGAGGGAGTGCCGCACGGATTCAGTCCCTATCAAAACGAAGCGGGTCATCCGGGAAATGTATGAAGTCTTTGGAAAGGATACCATTCTGGTAAACGAAAACGGATCCCAGGACCTCTGGTCCTATTACTGGCCCTATTATAAAGTTGGACAAATAAATTCCTGCGTGGCCCCCGGTGAGCAGACCTGCATGGGGGGAGGGTGTTCTGCGGCCATCGGAGCCAAACTGGCCATGCCGGATAAGAATGTGGTGTGCCCTACGGGGGATGGGGCTTTTCAAATGTTCATGAAGGAGCTCCCCACAGCCGTGCAGCACCAGGCGCCGGTCGCCTATTTGATTTTGAATAATTTCAGCCTCGGCTGGATAAAATTTGGCCAGAGGAAGCGGGGAAATCGGTTTATTTCCACCGACTTCAAAGTTCAACCCGATTTTGTCCAGGTCGCCCGGGCCAGCCAGTGCTATGGGGAAAGGGTTGAGAAGCCTGAAGACATCCGCCCCGCTCTGGAAAGGGCACTGAAAGCCACCCGGGAAGGGATACCGGCCGTACTCGACTTTGTCGTAGATGGATGGGACTTTGCCGCCGGGTTCCTGAGATTCTACCAGCGGCTAGCTTGATGGAAGGTAGCAAAGGGGGCGGCCAACAGCAGTAAACTTCGCGTCGAGTATCTGAGCGGCCTGACCTACCTGCCCGATGGTACCCTGCTCATTTCAGATGTCTCCAAAAACCTGTTGCGCGCGCTGAGTACCTATCTCTACGGAGCGAGCCTTCCTTTGCGAAAACAGCTCGGCACCAAAAAGCAAAATTAGAAAGTCCAAAGGTAAACAGCGATAAGCGACGAACATCGATGAGATCAAAAAGAATTTCTTATTGGCTCCCGGTGATCTTTGCTCTTTTGGCCTTATTCACGGTCGGGGATGGTCTGGCTGAACCGATCGATCAATGGCATGGGAGGAATCCTTTCCCAGAGGGCAGTCTCCTCCGCATCTATTACGGAAATGGCTTTTTCCTCGCCGTGGGAGAATTCGGCGCGATCTATACCTCCGGCGATGGAGCCAACTGGACATGGAGGAACTCGGGAACAAAACATTTTATTTATGATGTAGTCTATGGCGGTGGCACCTTCGTTGCTGTGGGTACTGGTGGGACGGTCCTCACATCCTCTGATGGAGTAACCTGGATATCTCAGAATGCCGGCATAAGCGACCTTATCAGCGGTATAACCTACGGCAGGGATGTTTTTGTGGCCGTGGGGGATCAGGGGCTGATCCTAACCTCTCCCAATGGCGCAGACTGGACGCTAAGGAATGCAGGAACCCATCAAGGACTTAAAAAGGTCGTCTTTGGCAACAATACCTTCGTCGCTGTTGGAGTTGGCGGGGCCATTCTCACTTCTCCCGATGGAGTCGCCTGGAGCGTGGTCGCATCCGGAACCACCCGGGATCTGGAGGGCATTACCTACGGGAACAACACTTTTGTGGCTGTGGGGGCCGCCGTCCTTACCTCACCCGATGGGGCCACTTGGACGGAGAGGCCCATAGGAACGAATCATTTCTGCTTTGCCGTCGCCCACGGGAGCGGCACCTTGGTAGTTGTAGCGGATAACGGTATTATTCTGACTTCCCCCGACGGGTCCGCGTGGACTCATAGAAATTCAGGGACCCCGTTCGCGCTGTGGACGGTTGCCTATGGCAAGAACAATTTCATTGCCGCGGGGGAGGGAGGAATTCTCCTTCAATCTGAATCTTTACCCAGCCCCGAGATCTCCGCATCCCCCGCTTCCATTGACTTTGGATCGGTAAATGTGGGGAGTTCATCATCCATGAATCTGACCATCACGAATTCCGGGTTGGCCGATGTCCTTATTCAGAGGCTGACCATTAGCGGACCCAATGTCATCGACTTCATCACCCAGAATGACCATTGCACGGGCACAGTCCTCCCCCCATCTCAAAATTGCACCGTCCAGATCGTATTCTCCCCCCACGAGCTAGGGTCTAAGAGTGCAACTTTCTCCATCTCCTCCAATGATCCCGATACCCCAGCCCAAACGGTTTTCTTGAGTGGAAACAGCGGCGGTTTTTTTTCCAGTACGAATGAGAGCTATTGTTTCATCTCCTTCTCGACGCTCGGTTCAGAACTTGAAGATTATGTTGGAATGCTGCGAACATTTCGGGATATCTTTTTGATGGAGAGCAAACTGGGAAGGATGCTGGTAGCTTTCTACTATCAGCATTCCCCCTCCCTGGTCCATTTCATCGCCCGGCACGATTTTTTCAAGGAAGTTGTGCAGATGGGTTTGGTACCGCTTGTGACCATTTCTTACCTGGCCCTTTACACCTCCCCAGCCGAAAAGGCTTTCTTCTTTGTCCTGTTAACGGGGATAGGAATAGCCCGATGGCTGAAGATGCGGAGGTCCTTCCGAGGAATGCCTGGCAGGCCATTTTCTCCGCTCTAAGGACGGAAAAACCGCATCTGGGTTCAGTTTGCCCAATGGGGATCTCTGTTGTGACAAGAAAAGCATTGGCCCGGGTGAAAGAGAAATCCAATCGTCCGCAAGATCAAGCGGATATCTTCTATCTTAAAAAAATCATGGGTGAGTGGAGAGATGAAAATTAGAAAAGAGGTGCCAAGCCAAAAGAGACCTCTTTTATATTATAGGACCAAAGAGGATATTGAGGCCTACCGTAAAAAACCGGTGAATCTGAAGCTTCAATGGCTTGAGGCCCAGATGGAATTCTTTCATAAGGCCATGCCCGCGAAAGCCAAAAAGATTAGAGAGAAGTTGCGACAAGGAGAGATTTAAAGTAGGAAAATCCCGGAACGGGCCATAAAAAGGAGCATTTCTCGGCCTTTTTATACTGTGGTTCATGTGCCCCATAAGGTGATTTTGGCGAGATCTGATTCGAGGGGAGGACAACAAAAGCGGATTTTGCCACGCCCACTACAAATCGGAATCAATAAATGAGTATAGCATCCCCCGAATTTTGCAAATAAAAATTCCTCCAAAATGAATTGATTTAGGTTGTCCTTCTTATTATGTCTGGAAGCCAGAATTTTATTAGGCAGAGAGGGTTTTGACTAACCGCTTTCACCTACCTATGTTGAGTCAAGGCATAGCTTAGACGTTGAAGATTACCGAAAGAAGTCATGCATCCCGATTCCATATATGTTTTGAATATCGAAAATTTTTTGGGCTTCCAGAAACTGAAAGAAGATAGCAGAACTCATAATGTTTCGAATCGCAGTGATGTTCTGAGCGCCAAAAGGAATACAATTATTTAAGAGACCAACTCAGGAAACCAGGGGACTGACAAAGGCCCTGGGATCACACCCCTAAACCCATCTCCCCACGCCCTTGATTTTACTGAAGGGATACCGATCTGGTCCTAATTTTTATATTGGGGACGATTGTCCCCTTTTCCCTTTCAATCCCCCTTCTTGCTTTTGCCCAGTTCCTGCTGATATCTCTTCCAGCCCGGGCACCAAGTAGTATACCCTCGCCAGATTTTTGAGATGATCGAATCCGGCTTCTTTTCCGCACGAAGACGCCACTGGCAGCTTTCACATTTCGATACCATCTATCCCCCTCCCGGACGGGTTTGTCCCTCTGTTGCCAAATTTGTTGGAATCCACTCCATGCCGCCTTGCCATTCAGGAGCAGGAGCAGGCCTCAAGGGGCTGCTGCCCAAATCAATTCCAGCGTATTTTCCCTTGATTTGCTAAATTTCCTGGGTTGAAATTATTTAGAATTATTTCCTGCCCTGAAGGAAATTTTTGTAGAAACGATTCAGGCAACAGCCCCGCAACATTCGACACGTGATTGGGAAATTCAAGCCCTGGACTATGGGTTGTGAACGGGATTTTCTTTGGTCTCTTCCTTCTTGTCCCGGGACCCAAAACACTTCTGCATCATCTGGGACATCATCTCGGCGCAGTTGAAAGGTTGGCCGGATTTCTTGGCCTCCAGCATCTTCCGCATCATGTCCCCACAGGGCATCCCTCCGCAAAAACTCTGAAACCCCTCTTGGTTCTTTTTTTGTTCCTCAACCATTTTTGCTTTCCTCCTTTCTTTAAGGGGATTATTTCCCCTGCGAGATGTGCATCTTTGCTTATAAGACGAAATATCTGGAGCAAAGGTTACGTCCTGATTCCTTAAAGATCCTGATATTGATCGAGGCTCTTGGGTCGATGCCTGTTATTTCAGAACCAGCCCCTTAGCATCTATCTGATAGTTCTGAATTTCTTGCCCTGCCAACAAATATAGAGACCAGAAGGGCGAACCCTGCAATGATGCATAGGATGGGCATAAATCCAACCTGCACCCGAAACAACTCCCAAATCCCGCCCACCATAAAGAGGAATCCGACCACAACCCAGAATACCTTCGGGCTACCTGTGCTCCGAGGGTGATAATGCCCACTCCAAGGAGACCTGCGCCCCAGCCGACGTCCGCAAGGAAAGCGATGCCTGTCCAGATGAAAAACAGCCCCCAGGCCGCTGCGTCCAGCTTCTTGTTCAAAGAACCTCTTTTCGTCATCGTCTGCCCGTTATGACATTTCAACATACCTTACCTCCTAACTTGGTTAAGATCAGCCTAACAGATACCTTCCCGTCTTCCTCATATATGCCAAATATTCGCTGCCATTCTTAGCGAGTAAGAATTTTTCTTCTTTCAAAATAATTAAATGATGAATTACGATAGCGATGCCACCGGCCCCAATGTTGAAGGGATTGGGCACGCTCAACCAGGAGGAAACGATGATCATAAAGAACCCAAGGTATAAAGGGTTTCTGCTGATTTTATAAATCCCATCGGTTTGAAGGTGATTTATTCCCCTCTCCGGCAAACCGAAAATCAAATCGTCGCCGAGTTTTTTCATGGCCGTGATTGCGAGCAGACTGCCGGTGACAAACAATCCTGGCGCCAACCAAGAAAGGTACCCCTGTATCGAATACCATTTCAATCCCGGCCATAAAACTCCAAGGGGAATGAACAGGCAGGAAACAAACGCCAGGATTTTCGCAAAAAGAAAAACAATCAAATTGAGGGGGGGGTTGGCCAGAATGTAAATTCCCCTTCTCGCCAGCTTGAAAATGATTGTTAAAATCAGGAGGACCAATATTAGGAATCCTATGAATAGAATCCTATCAGCCATATATACTCTCTTTCAAAAATTGGAGGCCTATGTGTTTCTAATGCCATCTTCCTTAGGATAAAAGAGTAGGAAGAAGGAAAGGGGATTTTACAGCGTTTCATAAACTAAAAAAAGTGTCTGTTGTTTTGTAAGACGGAAAAGTCAGAGGAAAGGTTACACCTTATGGATTGAGGAGGGTTTACCCGATTTTTTCTTGTCAACCGGTTCGCATACCAACACACTTCTCTCATCCACCTCAAAGGTGCATTCTTTTTCCAGGATCGCTTTCAACTTCTTGCGAGCCCGGTGCAGCCGTACTTTAACGTTCTCCACGGTCAGCCCGAGAATATCGGCGATCTCCTGATGGCTAAAATCCGTGATGTCAGAAAAAATGATGATGCTTCGCTGCGCTTCTGGAAGAAGGCTGAGTTTATCCTGGACACAACGGGACATTTCTCCCTGCTCTAATTTCTTCTGAATGGGAGTCTCCTCAATATTTACCAGCCCATCGTGAATTTCTTCTTGGGTTGAAGATTTTTTTAGAGAGCGAAAATGGTCCTGGCAGAGATGGTAAGCAATCCGAAAAATCCAGGAAGAGATCTTCTCCGTATCCCGAACCGTGTTTAAATTCTCCTGGATTTTTATAAAGGTTTCCTGGATGAGGTCATCGGCCACTGATTCATTCCTTACTGAGGCCAGGATGAATTTCCTTACTCGATGGTAATACTGATCATGAATGGCAAATAAGTCCATTTCGGCCTCCCGAACCCTTAATCGCAGCAGGAACGCTGGGATGGGCCGCACCCGCATGAGGCAGGTGAGGTTTCGCCGCCCATAAAAGTCTTGATGCTGTTGCGCATGACTAAATGGGCCCCGCTTTTGACTTTGTTGGCCAACTCCACGGCTTCCAGGATCTCTTCGGGAGAAAGGCCGGCCGCAGAAGCTTTTTTATGGTAGTGCTCAAAGCAGGGAATGCAGTTTGCCGCCGTAGATGCCCCCAGGCAAATCAAAAGAGACGTTTTTTCGTCCATAAGACCTTTCCTCCTTATTTCATGGTTTACCTATAAGACGGAAAAGATCTCTGAAAGGTTACACCCGGGTGAACATTTTATTTATGGGCCACAATAACTTCGGAAGGGAATAACAGCTGCTGATGATATTCTCTTGTCTCTATCTGAAATCCACGGATCATCAACCGATCGGACATTTTAACCCCTCGGCAACCCCCAATTGATTTTGGAGACAAACGAAAGATTAGATCATATACCCCACTTCCGAAGCCTTCCCCCTTGGTCATATTAACCAGAACCAAGCTCCCGCCTTTTTTTATGACCCGCTTGAATTCGTCCAAGATCGCATCCATTTCCTCGAAGGCAACCAAGTCAAACATATAATTGTTAAGCAGCAAATCGAACTGTTCGTCCTCAGCAGACAAATGAAAAGCATTTCCCAATTTTAACTCGTAATTCGCTTGGGACAATTTCCCAAGCCGTTTTCTTGCCTTGTCCAACATCCCTGGCGAAATATCGATCCCAAGATTCCGGCCATTTCTATTCCTTCTCACGATCTCATAAAAAGCTAATCCCGTCCCAACGGCAACCTCCAGGATCTTCTGCCCGTCTTTTATGCCTGCCAACTCGATTGCCCGCTTTCTCGCACGAGATTCGGCCAAAGTTCCCCACAGGTCATATATTCCTGATAAAGAATTGTAGAGGGGCACAATATCTTTTTGTGAGACCCGGGCATCAAGGGCTTCTTTGCCACCCTTCCAATAAGTAAACCCCCTGCAAGAAAATGATCCCTTCACCTTTTCCCTTTCTCAACAGACTTTGCACAGGAAACAGAGGCCGGATAAAATCTCTTTTTCAGACCATCAGCACTTTAACCATACAAACGGAACTGTCTGGGCAGAAGCTTTGGAATTCCGTCGTCCCTTGGATCTCGGGCGGGGCCGAATTTCTTTCGGTTTTTTGATACCCCCTTCTCAGAAAAAATTTTTCTGCCGTCATCGTGAGCAAAAAAAGCTCTTTGATCTTGAGCGAAGCCGAGTACTCCTCGGCCTTTTTGGTTAACTCAGAAGCGAAACCCCGTTTTCGAAACCGGGGGTCAACCGCCAAGGAGCGAAGAAGCGCCGATCGGCCAAGAATTTCCAATCCAACTGACCCGAGGATTTCTCCCTTTTCCTTTATCACCCAAAAATGGTCAAGATGTTCAGGAGTTATGTCTTCATGGGGCAATCCACAAAGCGCGAGCAACTGCCTGATGCAGGGTTCATCCATGGGCGAGGCTAAATCCAATATCATTTTGAGGTACTCCTCTCTCCTTTAAAGCAACAAGGAAGTACCGATGTTATTTTTCGATCCGTTTTCGCGAGGATTTCCCCCCTTTTTTTCTCAGGACACCGGTTTTAGGGCAGAAACCTTCACACTCACCACAGATTGGGCCAACTCCTTGGCCTTTTGCGGGGTGAGGTTTAAATTCTTCACAATTTCCTGAGCGGTCGGATCATTGACTAAAACCTTTGTGGGAAAGACGGTCTCATCCAGAATTCGGATCTCCTGAAACCCCGCCCTCCGGATGGCTCCCAAATAATTCTCCTGGATCTCAGCCCCGGCCACGCACGCGGTGTAGGCGGCTACGGAAGTCCTGATTTCTTCCGGAAGCTTTTTTTTGAGAACAATATCCGATACCATCAATCGTCCCCCAGGCTTGAGCACCCGAAAAGCCTCTTGAAAAACCCTCTCTTTAACCGGAGACAGATTGATGACGCAGTTGGAAATAACAATATCGACCTGGTTGTCCGCCACCGGGAGGTTCTCTATCTCTCCCAGGCGAAATTCCACATTCGTGAATTCCCCCTTCTCGGCATTTCCTCTGGCCTTGTCGAGCATTTCCGGAGTCATGTCTACGCCGATTACTTTCCCGCTTTTTCCCACTTGCCGGGCGGCCAGGAAACAGTCGAATCCTGCCCCCGAGCCGAGGTCCAGGACAGTTTCTCCTTCCCGGAGGGATGTAAGGGCCAGAGGATTTCCGCACCCAAGCCCCAAATTGGCCCCCTCCGGAACCACCTTTAGGTCCTGGTCCGTGTACCCGATGCTTTTGCTGATGATATCCGTTCCCCTTTCTCCTCCACAACATGATGAGGCCGGTTGGCAGCAGGAAGATCCCTGATTGGCAGCCCGGGCATATCGATCGCGCACGAACTTTTTGATTTCCTCTTCTTTCATTTTTCTACCTCCTTTATTTCGATTCGGTTTTGGAAAGATCTTGCATCATGGGGCTCAGAAAATCGCGGATTCCCCCGGCCAAGGAGTCGGCCTTGATCAGCGTAAAGCAGCAGGTAGCCCCGTCCTTTTCCCAACTAATCACTGCAAGCTTATCCCCGGGTTTGATATTGGCTTTTTCCCTTAAATCTTTCGGTAGAACCATTTGGCCCCGTTCATCGACGCTGATTAAAGATTCAACTTTGCAGCAGCTCGAGCTTTTTCCGCTTCCTGCTAAGCAACTCATTTTCTCTTTCTTATTCATGTCATTCCCCTCCAGGCATTTGCCTTCACAGACACCAGGAATACTTTTCCCGGTGTCTAATGGAATTTTTATTATTCTGATATTTCAGATTATACTGATAAGTATAATTATTCAAATTATGTTTGTCAATAGGGTTTTTCGT
>JAOUFX010000549.1 GCA_029857975.1 Deltaproteobacteria bacterium
TGGACCTCAAGCAGCCGTACCTCCATGGGATAGAGGTCCTCAAGCGTCTGCGAGCAATGGATAAGAACTTACCCGTTCTGATCATCACGGCTTACGGCAGCATCGATACGGCCATTCAGGCCATCAAATTGGGGGCTTACGATTATATAACCAAGCCCTTTGATCTCGAAGCCATTGTCATTTCCGTGGGTAAAGCACTGGCCGCATCTCATTTGCAGAGGGAGGTCACTTACTTCCGCAAACAAGAGACCGTCCGCTTCGGGCTGCACCGGATCATCGGCCCAAGCCCGCCCATGAAGGAAGTGCGGCAACGGATCAGGCGTATTGCCCAAAGCGAGGCTTCCACCGTGCTCCTGGAAGGGGAGAGCGGAACGGGAAAAGACCTGGTAGCCCGCATCATCCACATCGAGAGTAACCGGGCCAATCAGCCCTTTATAGAAGTCAACTGTTCAGCCATCCCGGAAACACTCATCGAAAGTGAGCTTTTCGGCCACGAGCGGGGAGCCTTCACCGATGCCAAAAATCGGAAGGTTGGACTTGTCGAGCTGGCTAACCGGGGAACCCTTTATCTGGATGAAATCGGGGACATGAACCCCAGCCTCCAAGCCAAACTTCTCAATGTGATTGAGAACAAAAGGCTCCGCCGGCTGGGGGGAGTGAAAGACCTTTCCATCGACGTGCGCTTCATCGCCGCAACCAATAGAAATCTGACTGCGGCCGTGGAGAAGGGAGATTTCCGGCAAGATCTCTTCTACCGCTTGAAAGTTTTCCCCATCACCATTCCACCGCTCCGCGAGCGCATGTCCGACCTTCCCCTGCTCATCGATTTTTTAATCAACGAGCTGCAGAAGGAATTCAAGAAAAAAATTCAGGGGCTCTCCCCCGAGGCCGTCAGGTTCCTGTCAAACTATCAATGGCCTGGAAATGTCCGGGAATTGAAGAATGTTTTAGAACGGGCCTTCATCCTCTGCGAGGGGGAAATCATCCAAAGCGAACACCTGCCTCCCGAAATCGTTTCTCCGCCCTCTCCTCATGAAGCAGGAGCTATTAATTTCAAGCTTCCTCCCCAGGGGATTTCCCTGGAAACCGTGGCGAGGGGTTTTATCCGGCAAGCTTTGGAAACGTGTGGAGGGAACCAGATTCGGGCTGCCAAACTTCTGGGGATAAGCCGCGATGCCCTTCGTTATAGGATGAAAAAATTCGGCTGGATTTAGACTGCGCCCTTTCCCCCATCCCTGAGTTATTTCACCCAATATTAACCTTTTAAAGGAATCATTACCTTTAAGGGCTGCGCGAATATATCCCCCTTCAAACTTCCAACCCACCTGAATAACAGGATATTTTTTTATTGGGGAGGAGGAAGATGATTTCCCCAGCTCAGAATCGACTGGCATGAGAGTTGCTCGGCTCTCCTTAAAAGGAGGTATCAGATTTAATGGACACGTAAAAAGGATGAAAATACTCTTTTTGGTCATTCCCGTGAAAATGGGAATCCATTTGTTTGCATCTTCTCTGGACTCCTGCTTCCGCGGGAGAGACGACTTTTTACGAATCCATCAAAATTGCCAATTGAAAAATTCTATTTTTTCTTTAAAACCCTAATCATTTTGAAATTTTCAATTTTTGCATTTTGCATTGAAATTTAGCCAATTTTTCAAAGGGCTAAACTGTTACAAAGTGAGATTTGCAAATATGACGGAAGTGTTGGTTACCTATAATGTTGTTCATGCCGCCCCTTTCGGCTTCCTGACTACCCTTTTTATTTCCATAACCGGCCTGAACGCTGGAAGTTACTTGGCCTCGGTGATTTTTATTTACATCGGCAAGAAGGAATACCTGCCTTTGGCCAAATTTTCAGCTTTGACAGTCGTCATTCTATGGGCTGTAGCTCCTATTTTACTTCTTTTGGATATCGGGCAACCATTTCGCTTCTGGCATATCTTTGCCTATTTTGAACCACGATCCCCCATGGCATGGGGTACGGTTATTCTCTCCCTCTATCCCTTTCTTGCTTCCATTTACCTTTGGTACCTCTTTCATAACGATTTGCCGAAAGCAAAACTCTGGGGGTTTATCGGCCTTCCCGTTGCTTTAGGGTCCCATGGTTTTGTGGGTTTTGTGCTGAGTTTCTCCAAGGCCCGAATTCTTTGGGCCACCTCCCTTACGCCTTTTTTCTTTTTAGTCAATGCTGCCCTTTCGGGACTGGCCCTGGTCATTATTATCGATACGATCCGCTATTATCTCATCCTGAAAAGGACCCCTGGAGCCCAGGCCCAAGAGCGGCTCATCTTTCACTACCTGGGAGAAGTTCTGTATATTTTAATCTTTGCCGAATTGGGTTTGATTCTTTTTTACCTTTTAAAACTGGGGATCTCCCCCAAACTTTTCGACCATGTCCTCAGCCTTATGGCCCACGGGAAAATTTCCACCATGGATCTTTGTTTCCCAGTCTTTTTGGGGCTGATTTTCCCCTTAATCCTCCTTATAATCCCCAAAACTGCCCGCAATCCTGTGGGTCAGCTTATCGCCTCCAGTTTAATCATCTTCGGAATCTTCTCCTTGGGCAATCTCGTCATCACCGCTGCCCAAAGCATGCCTTTGATTTAGCTAACTGAATTTCAAAAAGAATTGAGAAGTCAGAAGGGAGGTAAAGAGAGGCTTAATCTCCGCCTCGTAGAAATGGAGGCGGGAGATATCGATCTGGATCAGGCTGCGCCGGCATCTTTCAACTTGCCTACAATGGAAGCCTTATCCCAGGCCCCCATATGGCGGAAAACTTCTTTGCCTGATTTGTCGAAAAAGATCAGGGTGGGAATGAGTTGAACGCGGTATTCCCCGGCCAGTTCCTTATATTTATAGACATCAATAACGAATACATGGGCTTTTCCGGTATATTCCTGCTTGATTTCTTTCAGGATGGGACGAATCTGCCGGCAGGGCATGCAGGAATTGGCTCCGAAATCAACCAGAACCGGCTGGCCGCTCCGGAGGGCTTTCTTGAATTCTTCGGCCGTGTCGGTCTGAGGCGTGGGAGCGGTGATGGCTTGAATGTGTTTCTCGTTGATCTCCACCTTCGCCTTTGCCCGCAAGGAAGTGACGTATTCCTCCACTTGCTCTTTTCCTTTGGCTTCCCGAACGATGTTTTCAATCACCGGGGATACTTCATTCAAAGGCTTCTTTCCTAATTGGTCGCGATGCTGGCTATAAATTTCTTCTACCTCTTCTTGGCTCACTTTAACTTTATCCAGAACTTCTTTTTTCAAGAGGCTCTGAATCCTGGATATTTCGGCTTCTTCGCCCTTGGCGGCCGGATCATTCTTCATCCCTTGGCGTTCCGCCTCCTGGAGCAGGATTTCCTTAAG
>JAOUFX010000017.1 GCA_029857975.1 Deltaproteobacteria bacterium
GTTATTTTGCATTTTAATCTTTAGCAGTTTGCTGAAAAAGTCCTTTTCGGCCTTATGTTGTCATTACTGCGGAAGCAGGAATCCAGTCTTTTCAATACCTTCTGGACTCCCGCTTTCGCGGGAGTGACGATGAAGCGGAGTTTTTCCGCATCCTGTTAGGTTTTTATCCCATCTCTATATTGCTTACGTTCAAACTTTGAAAATTTTGTTAAGCATATTTTAATTTTATCTATGTTTATCCGTTCTTATCTGTGGTGAATTTATTTTTGCCGCCAAATCCCGCGGCCAGTTTCCCTGCCAGGTATCCCGTAGAGATGGCTATCCCACCTCCCGATTTTTCTGACATTGAGTCTCCATGGGCGATGATCGCTCCTGCCGCAAAGAGGTTGGAATAGATGACCCGACCTTCTGGATCCACGGGTTGAAGGTTTTCATTCACTTCCACCCCGAAACAATTGAAAGGTTGGCCTTCGGCAGCCAGGAGGCGAGGTCTGAACCATTCCCTGCGGTTCTGCGGATATTTTATAGGAAGATCGAGAAGCGTCTCAAAAATTCTTCCCCGGTCCGAATCAAGCCCCCCGCCGGCAAACTTTCCGGTAGCCAGAACAATGGCCGCAGCCTGGTAAATCGGGCTTTTTTTGGAAAAGCCGAGGGAAAAGCCAAGAAGGCGTTTTGACTCTTGGCGGGGGTCTAACGTTGAAAGTCCCAAAATGATGCGCACGCCTTTTTCCTGAAGGTACATTTGCAGCTTGCGGAAAAGGCGGATGCCGGGAACTGAAGGAGGGGGCATAGGAATTTCAAAGACGTCGGCCTGAAGCTTTTTTTTCAAGTCCGCCAGGACCTCAGCCGGAGAATGAAAACCCAAGACCGCTGGCAGACCCAGCCTCTCTCCTGATTTTAGAATGGGTTGAACATTTTTTACGAACGCTTTGCGGAAATCTTCGCCGTCAAAAGCCCTGGCCAGGTTAAGTCCATTCGCCGCTTTTTTACCCCAATCCAACTTTCCCAGGATCTCAGCCCTAAAAGAGGAGGCGACTTTTCCTTGAGCATATAAAATATTTAGATTTTCAGCGGCCAAAAAAGGAGAGAAATCTTTAAGGCCCCTAAGACCGACAAGGAGAACGGGACCAGGAATAGAAAGATTTCCTTGGTTCATTGTTTCCGGAACCAAACAGGTCGGACGATATGTGCCCAGGGGGGTGGGCAGCAGCAGGGTAGTATTAAAAGTTCCAGAATAGGGCAACCCGATGACCCGACAAAGTTCCTGGAAACGGGCCATGGCGTGCATGATCTTTTCCTGGCCCACGATGGCATAGGGATGATGGGGATAGTCTTTTTTTAGTTGCGGTAAAGCACTTAGGGGAGAGGAGAGAGAAACATTTGCGGTCCTCGGAAAATATCCCAGACCGTCGATACATCCGGTCGTCAAGGGTAATGACCCCATGCCTCGGGCTAAAATCAAAACACGGGCTCCCTGGCTTTGGGCAGCCTCTGCGGCCATGAGCCCTGCCAACCCAGCACCAATGACGATGACATCGTAAAACATATCACTTGAACCCTGGACCCCTTGAATCCTTTTTAAAAATGGTCCAGGTTAAAGAACTCGGTATACAAAGCCTGGATTAACTGCTCTTCTCTAAGCTGAGGTCCCCACATCACAGGTCTGGTCCCTTTCCAACGTTCTTCCAGGAAGCGTTTTAAGATGGGGAGGGACGTTCCCGGAGGGATTTTTCCGCTTTCTGATAATAGTGCCGTCAAACGGGGAGAGCAGAATCCACCCTGACAGGGACCCATACCGGCCCTTGTTCTTTCCTGTATTTCTTTCAAACTGGAATAAGGTTGATTCTGGATTTCCCGAACAATATCTTCTCTGAAAACGAGTTCGCACTCGCAAAGAATCTCCCCAGTTTGCGGGATAGATTTTGAAGGTCCAATCTTCCGGAGTTTCGACCCTAAATCATGGAAGGTATATTCCTCCGGGAAAGGCAGGGGTTTTCCCGCTGTAGTGCAAGAAGTTTTCCCTCCCATTGCTTTGACGATTTCATCCACAGTTCGTTCAGCCATCAGGCGGTAGGTGGTCAGCTTGCCGCCGACGATCGAAAACAGCCCCTTGATCTGGTCAGCTTCTCCATGGTCCAGCAGCAGGAAATCACGACTGATTTTTCGGCTGTCTTCGCCAGCCTCCCGGGCTCCCATGAGCGGTCTGACGCCAGCGTAAGCCCGGATAGCCCTGGTAGAACCAATTTCGGGAAGGATGGTCTCCCCTTCAGAGAGGAGGAGATCCACTTCCTCTTCCTCCGGGGATGGATCTTCAATTGCGGTAACGGTCTGCGAAGTGGTTCCGATGATCAGGGCCGGTCCATGGGGGACGAGGATATCGCCGTTGGAGGGAGGGCGGCAGCGGTTGATTACGGAATTTACCAGGCGCCGATTCAATATCACCAGGCTTCCTTTGGAGAACAGGATATCCAGCCGAGCTCCAGCCATCCGGGCAACACTTCCTGCCCAAACCCCCGCGGCATTGATGATAAAGCGGCAGGCAATGTGAAACTCTTCTCCTGTCTTGGAGTCAATGGCCTGCAGGCCATGAATGGTTCCATCCGCGGTGAAGATGGCTACAACCCGACGATGAGGAAAGATTTTCGCTCCCAGTCGTTCGGCCTCCTCCACATTGGAACGAATCAAACGGAAGGGGTCTATGGAAGCATCGGGTACACAAATAGCTCTTTTTATCTTGGGGGAAAGCGCAGGCTCCTTTTGCAAAACATCCGCTGGGGGAACTTCTACAGCCGGAAGGTCAAGGCCGGCACAAGCCCTGAGAAGGTCATCCGCATAATGCGGAGGGTCCTGGGGCAGAGCAAGAAAAAATCCCCCCATTGGTTCGATGCAAGGGGAAGCGATCTTTTTTAATATTTTGTTTTCGGCAAGGCACTCCCGGGCCGAATCAGGATCATTCACTGCATACCTGGCCCCGCTGTGCAAGAGGCCATGGTTTCTTCCCGAGGTGCCGCTGGTGAGCTCTTCCTGCTCCAGGAGAACGGCCTCGATTCCCCTGAGGGCCAGGTCGCGGAGAACTCCCGCTCCCGTAGCTCCACCGCCGATTACCACAACTTCGGTTTTCATAGAAAAAAGCTCTCAGCAATAAGCGTTCAGCTTTCAGCAAAAGAAAAACTAAATGGTGAGCCACAGCCGAAGCTGGAGGATATTGGAAAAAATCCCTCTTCATTTGGCTCATTGCTGACAGCTGAATGCTATTTTATTATTTCCGCAACGCTCTCCCAGATATAATCGGGTTGTAAGGGCGATTGCCGTAAGACTTCCAGGCTGGTGACTCCTGTGAGCACCAAAGCAGTGGCCATCCCCGCCTTTTTACCCATGACCATATCAGTTTCCAGTCGGTCCCCCACAAGAAGGCAATCCCGCGGGTTGAGGCCCATAGTCTCCCCAGCAACTTGAATCATGATATCCGACGGTTTCCCGACAACAACTTCCACCTTCTTACCGGTCGCCCCTTCCACGGCCCCGATCATGGCCGCACAATCCGGGATTTCTCCCCCTTCCACCGGGCAAGTGCGGTCCGGGTTTGTGGCCATGAAATGAGCCCCTTTGTTGATGGCCTGAAGGGCAATGTTCAATTTTCGGTAATCAAAACTCCGGTCAAAGGAGGCGATAACATATTGGACTTCCTCCGGCTTCTCGCTAAGGTGGAAACCCTCCCGGCTCATCTCGGCGATAAGGGGGGGTTCTCCAATGATAAAAATCGTAGCTCCCGGTGCCCTTTGGGAGAGCCAACGGGCCATGACAAAAGAAGAATTAATCACTTCTGCCGGTTCAGTCGGAATGCCCAAGTGGGTCAGTTTGGCTGCATAATCTTCCCGAGTCTGCAAAGGCTTGTTGGAAAGATAGACGATTTTTTTAGTCAAAGCTTTTAATTTTTCTATCGTTTCCCGGGCGCCGGGAACGAGCTTTTCTCCTCGATAAATCGTGCCGTCGAGATCAAAAATGTAGCCAGAAAAATTAAGAGCCCCCATAAAAAACCCTTCCATCCCTACGCATATTTTGCCGTTGTTTTCCTTTTCTTGTGACCATAAGCTTTCTGTGTAAGACTTTACTAATTTATGTGGATAAGACCTTGATTGTCAATGAGAAAAATCTTTTCCTTTAAGCCAGACATTCCTGTTGACATCCGTTCGTTCCTAAGCTATTTTTACCCCATTTGGAGCTTCCCAATACAAGACTTTTTTTTATTTTATCACTAAAGGAGGATCGAGGCTATGAAGCGGAAATGGATTATAGGAATTCTTTTGCTGTTTTCTCCTTTTTTATTTTTGCCTTCCTTGGTTGGGGCACAGGCCATCGAAAATGAACTCTACTTAATTACTCCTGTGTCCAAAGATGTCCATGATCCGGCGCTGAAGGCCTTCGCGGCCTTTGCCAAGAAAAAATGGGACATTGACGTAAAAACCAGCGCCATTCCTAAAGGGACCCCGGTGGCCTATGGGCAGATTCTGGAATGGAAAGGGAGACCGCAAGCGGACATTTTCTGGGGAGGGGAAGGGACTCTTTTCGATAACCTGGCAGCTGAAGGCCTTCTGGAGCCGGTAAAAATTCCTAAAAAGATGTGGGATGAAATCCCGGCCACTATAGGAAAGCCAGTGGGATTACCCTTGAAAGACCCGGAAAAATTCTGGGTAGGGACTACCTTGGAACCTTATGGTTTGATCTACCAGCCAAAGTTATTAAAGCGCTTGGGAGTTACGATCAAAGACTGGGATGGCCTGCTCAATCCCAAGCTGAAAGGGCAGATTGCTCAATGCACCCCCGATCGTTCAAGCTCCAGCCATGCCTCCTATGAAGTCATGCTTCAGACCTATGGCTGGGAAAAAGGATGGGAGTGGTTGAAAAAGTTAGCCGCCAACACTGGAATTTTTACAGCCCGATCCCGCGACGTACCAAACGTTGTGGCCAAAGGGGAATTTGCCGTTGGCTTTGCCGTTCCCAGCTACATGGCCTTTGCGGAAGTCCTGGCGGGGTATGAGGTCATGTTTGTTTATCCCAAGAACGCCTACGTTACCCCCGAGCCCATGGCGGTATTAAAAGGCGCGCCCCATCCAAAGGCGGCCCATGCCTTCATTGAGTTTTTACTCACCGAGGAAGGACAGAAACTTTTTGCTGAGCTGGGCCTTTATCCCATCACCCCAAAATATAAAGTCCAGGGCCCGGCAGGTTCCAAACAAGAGATGACGGTGAAATTTACGGGGGGGATGAGGTCTTTCTTCGATATCCCCGTCGGGAATGTCTATGACGATAAGATCGCCGGGCCCAAAAAGCGGATCGAAGAAGTGAACTCCTATTTCCGCAAAGAGATCGCTGAGAAACACAAAGATCTTATCAAACAAAAGAAGTAAGATTCGATCCTCTGCTCACCACCCAATGCGGAAAACTCTTGGGGGATAGACCTCAAGAGTTTTTCCGCTGCAAGAATCCTTAGTCCATCCAAGTTGAAAAACCTCGTTGCTTTATGAACATTCGACTGCAAAATGTAGTTAAAAAATTTGGAACCCTTGAAGCCGTCAGCAACATTTCTCTGGAGATAAAAGATGGTGAACTGTTCACTCTCCTGGGGCCTTCGGGTTGTGGAAAGACCACGATTCTGAGATTAATCGGAGGTTTTCATAAACCCGATGCCGGAGAAATATATTTTAGCTCCCAGGCGGTGTCCATGATCCCCCCTTATGGAAGGAACATCGGGATGGTGTTCCAGAATTACGCCCTCTGGCCCCACATGACCATTTTTGAAAATATCGCTTACGGCCTCAAGATTAAAAAGCTGGCTAAACAAGAAATTTCTTCCAAGCTCCTCCATGCCCTGAAGCTGGTCAACCTTTCCGGATTAGAAAAGCGGTATCCCGGGCAACTATCTGGAGGGCAGCAACAGCGGGTAGCCCTGGCCAGAGCCCTGGTATTGAACCCTGATGTACTCTTGCTGGATGAGCCGTTAAGCAATCTGGACGCCAAAATTCGCATCCAGGTGCGGGCGGAAATTCGCAAGCTACAAAAGGAACTGGGTATCACGACCATCTATGTAACCCATGATCAGGAAGAAGCTCTTACCCTTTCCGACCGGATCGCGGTAATCAATCATGGGAAATTACAGCAAATCGGCGCACCGCGAGATTTATATGAAAACCCGCACAATCCCTTCGTAGCCGACTTTATTGGAATCAACAATTTAATCCCGGGTGAGGTCCGCGAGATTGGCGAGGCTGAGGGGTGGTTTAAGGTACAGACAAAGGTTGGCTCCCTGATTTGCCGGACCGATGATGCCTTCAAACCGGGAGATCAATGCATGATCAGCGTTCGGCCGGAAACAGCATCAATCAGCCAGTCAGAGGACATTCCCCAAGACTTAAACGTAATCCCCGGTACGGTAAATTTTGCTTCTTACATCGGGAATACCATACGATATGATGTGGAAATTGAAAGCGGCTTGCTCTTCAAAGTGGATATTCAGAATCCCTGGCACCACCAACCATTACCCATAGGCCAAAAGGTGTACATAAACTTTCCCAAAGAGATCACTTTAGGGATCCCCATCCGTTAAGCGAGAATTTTTAAAGTGAGTTCCCAGAAGGAAAAAACTATAGCCATCAGCCAAACCCGTACCTGGTCCGAAATGAAAATCGGTGGATTACTGGGATATATTTCTATATGGGCCTTCTTCGGCGTCTTTTTAATTTATCCCCTGATTCGTCTCTTTTACGACGCCTTCACGACCGACGAAGGCACTTTGACCCTCTTCAACTTTTATCAGTTTTTTACTGACTCTTATTATTTAAGGGCCCTTTTGAATTCCATTCTTCTCGGCGTCGCCACGGTTATCACTACCTCGATCATCGGTATCACCATTGCCTTCCTCCTATTACGCTACGAATTTCCCGGAAGAAAACTTTTTTCCTTCCTTTCGATCATTCCCATGATCATGCCCCCCCTGGTCGGGGTCATGGGCTTCGTGTTTATTATGGGGAGGGCCGGAACGGTGAACGTGATTCTGATGGACTATTTTGGGTTTACCCAACCGGTCAATTTCATGTATGGAATCCATGGAGTCCTGCTGGTAGAGACCTTGCACTTATTTCCCCTCATGACTCTTTCCATCGTCGACGCTCTCGGGAAAATTGACCTTTCTTTAGATGAAGCCGCAGAAAGCGTAGGGTCGCGCGGTTTCAGAAAATTCTGGGACATTACCTTCCCACTCACTACCCCAGGATACGTCTCCGGCGCCCTTTTGGTCTTTATCTGGACTTTTGCCGATTTTGCCACTCCCCTGGTGGTGGGGATTGATGACCTGCTGGCCTCTCAGGCCTACCTGAATATCGTCCAGTTCGTGGACCGCAGGCTCTTTAAGATGGGGATTGTCATCTCGGCCATTATGGTTTTGTTGGCTATCGTCTTTCTTATTATTGCCAAAAAATACGTGTCCATTAAGGATTACACTTCCCTCTCTTATTCCAAGATCGAGAGAAAAAAAATTTCACCCTGGGGCCGGGTCTTGGTTTTAATTTTCCTGGTCGTTGTTTTGATCTTCGCTTTTATCCCCTACCTGGGCATTGCCCTTGATTCTTTCGGCAGGGGATGGGCCTTGACGCCCATTCCGGTAAAATACACTCTGCAGTATTTTGAGCGGGTGGCGATCGAGACCCCCAAGTTCATCATCAATAGTTTGCTTTTTTCGGGAATTTCGGTGCTGATCTGCATTATCGTAGGGGTTCCCGTGGCCTGGGTAATG
This sequence comes from Deltaproteobacteria bacterium, assembly GCA_029857975.1. The sequence goes on from JAOUFX010000017.1 coordinate 7,790, forward strand.
GCCCGCACCAAACTTCCCGGAAGAGAACTCCTGGACTCGCTCACGACCCTGATCTTAGCCCTTCCAGGTACGGGAATCGGTATTGCTTACCTCCGGGCCTTCCGGGAGCCCTTCCCTTTCATGAGTACCGCCCTCATCGGCATGTGGATCGTCATCCCGCTCGTACTCGGGGTGAGGCGGCTTCCCTATACAGTGCGGGGAACTTTTGCCTCCCTACTATTGGTTCCCAAATCCATCGAAGAAGCGGCGGAAAGCGTGGGAGCGACCAAAGCCAAAACCTTTAAAGATGTAGTAGCGCCCCTCATCTGGAAGGGGATCCTGGTGGGGGCCCTGTATTCATTCATTCTGGCTCTCCAGGAAGCATCGGCTACCCTCCTTCTGGTGGTTCCGGGGCATGAGATGATGACCGTGGGGATTTTTAACTTCTACATCGGTGGCTCGGTGAACGAGGCTGCTGCTTTGGGCTTTATTTTAATTCTCCTGGGAGCCTTCTGCCTCATGGCAATCAATAAAGTTGCCGGCACGCGCATGGGCGGAGTGTTTGGATAAAAACCAAAAAAGTTTACTGGACGCAGATTAACAGCAAAAAAATTGGTAAGGCGTGATGAGGCAAGTCGCCTTACGCCTTAGGGTTTTTATATTTCTTTCGGCGTGCATCTGCGCCAAGTTGCGTCGTAGGGGGTCCTTGCCATGAAAAATAAAAGACTCTGGGGTAAGAGGTTGGCCAAAGAGTTAGCGGCTATTACGGAGGTTTTTACCTCTGGGAGGGACGTCCGCGGAACGGTTTCGGCTGATGAGCGGTTGGTTCCCTATGATATTTGGGGCAGCAGGGCCCATGTTCTTATGCTGGCCAGGCAAGGAATTTTACCTAAGCCTTTGGCCAGAGTTCTGATCAAAGGTTTAGGAAAGATAGAAAATGCCTGGGAGCAAGGAGAGTTTTTTCTTGACCCAGCGGAAGAAGACGTACACAGCAACGTGGAGAGTTGGCTGATTAAAAAATTTGGTTTAAAAGTTGGCGGACGACTCCATACGGCCCGCAGCCGCAACGACCAGGTTGCCGTGGACATGCGCCTTTATCTAAGGGACAACGCTCTAAATTTTTTGTCCGAACTCACTTCCCTGATCAAGGTCCTCCTGGATCAGGCTCAAAAACAACGAAGCACCATTTTCCCCGGTTATACGCACCATCAACCCGCCCAAATAACTACCTTGGGCCACATATGGCTCTCTTTCGCCGAATCATTGAACCGAGACGGGCAGCGTTTTAAAGACTGGTATGAACGTTTCAACCAAAACCCTCTCGGTTCCATGACCGGTTACGGTACGAGTTTCGCCATCGACCGCAATCTCACCTCCAAGCTGCTGGGGTTCGAAAATCCTTGCCCCAATTCTCTCGACCCGATTCAGAACCGGTGGGAACCGGAAGCGGAAATGGGGTTTGCCCTTGCCGCCATGATGAATCATTTGAGCTCCCTGGCGCAGATGCTGATCCTTTTTAGCACGCGGGAGTTTGGCCTGTTCAGTCTGGACGACGCCTATTGCACGGGCAGTTCAATGATGCCGCAAAAGCGCAATCCAGACCCTCTGGAAATCATCAAGGCGAAGGCGGCAGTTGCCCAAGGCCTGTTGGCCAGCCTACTGTCTATCGGCCGGTCCCTCTTTCTGGGATATAACCGCGATACCCAGTGGACAAAATATTTGATTATGGATTTGATTGATGAATGCATTTCCGCCCCCAGGATTGCGGCGGAGATTGTTGCTTCCTTGCATATTCATAAGGATAAAATGGCCGGGCTCTGCCAGAAGGGATTTATCACCGCGCCAGACATTTTAGAGAGATTGGTTCAAGACTGGGGACTGCCTTTTCGTCAGGCCAAAATGGCGGTGGAAAAGGCCGTGAAATATTCCGAAGCGGAAGAGGGGGAGCAAATCTCACCATCCGCCTTACAGCGGTCGTTGCGAGAGGAAGGCTTCAGCCTGAAGATGGAGCAAAAATTTATTCCCATGGCCCAGGATCCGAAGTTGATCGTCTCGCGGAGGAAAGCCATTGGCGGGACTTCCTTTGAGGCCCTGGGGAAAAATATTGCAGGCCTAACAGCCTCCCTCCAGGTTATCCGCCGGTGGCTCGCCCAGAAAAGGAAGCAGCAAGCGATGGCTAAAACCCGTCTGGCTGAGATGGAATGCGATCTTTAAAATTGGTTAACTAATTCGAATTTAGGGGACCTGGCTCAAAAAATTCAAAGGTATTTCACGCCTTCTTCTTGCTTCAGGCCACGGCAGAGGCTGAAGCCCCTACCCCCAAATGGCGGGAAATCTCCGCCATAGGAAAATCCATCTCCGATTTATTCAATACAACACTTCTTTTTCTGTGCTTAATTCCGTTACTCGGGACAGTATTTTTTCAATCGCCATCGTCCATAAATATTATTGTGCCCTTCGATCCCACGGACCCTCACTTGATAAAGAGCCCTATGACCATCTAATCGAGCTTGCCAAGGAATGATTTCTATTTAATACGCTGCCTCAATCAGGCAAACGATAGTTTTGATGATATTGAGCAACGTTCCCTAAGTCGACCCAATAATTCGAAACCTATGTAACTGCTTCTGGGTCATTAAAATCTTTTCCCCTTTCATGGGGATATTTTAACCTGGGCATTAAGGGGAACATATTCTCTTGGGTAAAACACATCCTGAAAAATCGCTTGACAGACTTGTTGAAATGTATTACTAAAATTAAAAACGTAACATTAAATCACACGAAACTATAAATAGTAACATCATTACCATTCCTCTGACTGTTCATTATTTGTCGGAATTTGTGGTCCGATGGAAAATCTTAACAGGATCTGTGCCGCCTGGTAAGCCTGGGACGGACAATGGGTCAAAGGGGCTCGCGCATGGGCTGAACAGGACATTCACGTTCAAGCCGAAAAGGGTTTCCCTTAGCGCAAAGGTTTATCCTGGCATAGAAGCAGAACCGGCGTGCGGAGATTATACCTTGAACTTTTTCGCGTACTATCAGGCGAAGGGTTTTTCGGCGAGCATCCTGTCGGCGAGGTATTGGATCACAAAACCTTCAAGAAAGGCGGGACATATCCTTCGCGGGGACTTTCCCGGGCGATCATCTCTGGATGAAAGACAGTCCAACGGTCGGCATGTTTTAGAGGAAAGAAGCGATATGCCAAGAAGGTATATTTGAAAAACAAGGGGAAAAAGGGGAGAAAAGGATGTATGGGGCGAGAGGGGTTGGAAAACTTGTACTTTGTACAGTTCTGTTCGTGCCCGCAGTTACTTGGGCCGCACATCCGCTCATTACAGATGATGCGGGGACCCAGGGGAAGGGCATGTTCCAGTTTGAGCTAAATGGTCAGTATGACAGTGATAAAGAAACTGTTGCGGGTGTATCTACCAAGTCAACAGGCGGACAGGTTGGAGCCACGCTGTCCTACGGGATCATCGAGAGCGCTGATCTTGTTCTCAGCCTAGCATATGTCTGGGGCAGGGTTGAAGAAGATGGAGCAACTGCCTACGATGAAAAAGGAATCTCGGACACGACCGTTGAGGTCAAATGGCTGTTCTTCGGAAAAGAGGGCTGGAGCTTCGCCCTGAAGCCCGGCGTCAGTTTCCCGACCGGCGATGAAAATAAGGGTCTCGGCACAGGAAAGACCGGATATCATGTTTTCTTAATCGCCTCCAAGGAAGTAGGGTCATGGGCGTTCCATGCTAATCTTGGATACATCCGGAACGAGAACAAGTTCGATGAGGAGCAAAACATCTGGCATGTGTCTCTGGCCACAACCTATGAGGTCGTCAAGGATTTGAAGGTAGTCGGCAACATCGGCAGCGAACGGAGTCTGGATAAAACGTCGGACAATGATCCCGCTTTTCTCATCGGCGGATTTATATATTCGGTTTCTAAGAATTTTGATTTCGACTTCGGCGTGAAATACGGCTGGACTTCGTCTGAGACAGACCTGTCCGTATTGGCAGGAATAGCATTCAGGTTTTAATTCATGTGTTACATAAATCATAACCGCATTCTCTAAAGGAGGAACGACCATGCATATGGCAGATGCGCTTCTTTCCCCGGCAGTGGGGACGACCCTTTGGGCAGGGACCCTGGCGGCAATGGGGTATGCGTCAAAAAAAATGAAAGAAAAATTCGACGATAAGATAATTCCGTTGATGGGGGTCCTCGGCGCCTTCATTTTCGCGGCGCAGATGATCAATTTCACAATACCCGGGACGGGTTCGAGTGGACACCTGGGTGGAGGGATGATCCTGGCCATCATGCTGGGCCCCTATGCAGCCTTTCTCGTTATGGCCTCGGTGCTGACGGTCCAGGCGCTGTTCTTCGCGGACGGTGGCCTTCTTGCCCTCGGCTGCAATATCTGGAACCTGGGCATCTATCCCTGTTTTCTCGTCTATCCGTTGATCTATAAGCCCCTGGTCGGGGACAGCAGGAGTCCCAGGCGAATTCTTGTCGCATCGCTGGTGAGCGTTGTCGCGGCTTTGCAACTCGGCGCATTTTCAGTCGTCGTGGAGACGCTTTGGTCCGGCAAGAGCGAACTGCCTTTCGGCACCTTCGTTCTTCTGATGCAGCCGATCCACCTTGCCATCGGCATTGTCGAGGGTTTTGTCACCGCCGGTGTCATCAACTATGTGCGCAACGCCAGGCCAGAAATCCTCGAAAGCATCACTGCGTCACGGCCGCTGGGCGCCGAGATTTCTGTGAGGAAGGTCATAATCACATTTGTGGTACTGGTGGTCGTAACAGGCGGTGCCCTCTCCTGGTTCGCTTCTACCCATCCGGATGGCCTCGAGTGGTCCATCGAAAAGGTTACGGGTAAGAGCGAACTGCCGACACAGGAGCACGGGATCGCTCCGGTCCTCAAAAGCATCCAGGAAAAGACGGCGTTCCTTCCCGACTATAACTTCGGACCGGCTTCCACGGAAGAAAAAAAGAAGGAGGAATCCGCTTCCTGGCCGGGCATCGAAGCAGGCACGTCAGTGGCCGGTATCGTCGGTTCAGCAATCGTACTTGGAATGGTCATGCTCATTGGATTGGTAATCAGGTCATTCAGGAGAAGACATACATAAACAGTAGGGTATCACCCCGGTGAAAAATCCCTGTATTCTCGTCGGGGCGTATGGTATTCTGGGTCTATTGAAGGCACCCAGTATTCCTGGATGACCAATGACATTTGATAAGGAATATTACAACCTCGGGCGGCTTGACCGGCTCTCTTACAAGAACACCTTCGTACATCGTCTTGACCCGCGAGCGAAGCTGATCGCCACGCTGCTTTTCCTGTTCACCGTTATCTCTTTTTCCAAGTATGAGGTCGTAGCGCTGATCCCGTTCTTTCTCTTTCCGGTGCTTTTCATGACCATCGGAGATATCCCATTCCTGTTCATCCTCAAGAAAGTGCTGATCGTTTCTCCCTTTGCGATCTTTATCGGCATCTTTAATCCGCTACTTGATACCGGGCATGTCTTGGTTCTCTCCGGGCTCACGATTTCTGCGGGATGGTTCTCTTTTTTCTCGATCCTGCTAAAGTTCGCCCTTACGATCAGCGCGGCGCTCCTCCTTATCGCCACAACCCCTTTTCCCAGCGTCTGTCACGCGTTCAGACGCCTCGGTATGCCGTCGCTCTTCGTCTCGCAGCTCCTCTTCCTTTACCGTTATATTTTTGTGCTCGTGGAAGAGGCAATGCGGATTGTCCGCGCGCGGGACATGCGGTCGTTCGGCGCGAGCGGCACCGGGATCAAGGTTTTCGTTCGCATCATCGGAATCCTTTTCCTCCGGACCATAGAGCGGGCTGAGAGGATATACTATGCCATGCTCTCGCGGGGATTCCAAGGGGACATACCGACCTTCAAACGTTCCCATATCACGGCGATCGACCTGGTATTCGTGGCGTCGACCATCTTGTTTCTCTTCGTCTTCCGATTCTTCTCCGTCACCCAAGGGGTCGGCCGCATTGCCCAGGAGTTGTTTAGATGAGCCATCACATTGTTGAGTTCAAGAACGTATCCTTTCGCTATCCTGACGGGACCGATGCACTCAGAGACCTTTCCTTCAGGATCATCCATGGAGAATCGGTCGGCATTATCGGTGCCAACGGCGCGGGAAAGTCTACACTTCTCATGCAGATGAACGGCTACCTCATGCCGACGTCGGGAACGGTGACCATCGGCGATCTTCAGCTTACCAAGAAGACAAGACGGGATATTCGAAGGAAGGTCGGCATCGTCTTTCAGAACCCCGATGACCAGCTTTTCATGCCGACGGTATATGACGATGTCGCATTCGGTCCTCTCAACCTCGGACTGGACGAAGCGTGTGTGCGGGAACGGGTCCAAAAAGCCCTGAGCTTGGTGAACGGCCTCGAACTTCGGGACAAACCGCCCCACCACCTGTCCGGTGGACAGAAG
>JAOUFX010000550.1 GCA_029857975.1 Deltaproteobacteria bacterium
AGGACGGACGAAGAAATAAGCATCAGCAAGACGGTTAAAATACATATGACTCTTTTCATCAAAAAGTTAACTCCCGGGAACATTTGAAAAGGATGAATTCCCCGCATTCGTTTTCACTGGGGCAACGGGCGCATTCAGCATCACCGGCCGGTGCCTCCATGTAAGTCACAAACTTCGCTTCATCGCCAAAACACACTGGCCTGGGATTTTCGGGTAAAGGATCTTTATTCATTATTGGGACGCAGATTGCCGCTGATTTCCACCGATAAATCTTATTATCGTAAAAGGCATTAGCAAGTTGTCAATCCACAGTCTTTCATTGGGAATCCCGCCAGCGCAAGATCCGAAATGACAGTTGAAAATTAAGATAGTTTAAACCATCAAGATATAATATTTTGTCATACGTTGGTACCTTTTTCAAGCCCTTTTAAAGGACAGTTAGCGGTTGCTTTTAAAGAATGGATTTGTTAAACTTTTTTTATAATATTTTCGGGAAGGTGCGAGACTGAAAAAATTTTTCCGGCTTTCAGGGCCGAAAATTGCCCTTCTATCCATCCTTGCTGTTTCAGTGATCTATTATCTGGATCCTGATTTTTTATCCCTGCTGGAGTTGAAGACCCTTGACCTGCGCTTTCTCTCCCGGGGTAAAATTGCCACCACCGGCGAGGTCGCCCTGGTCGCCATCGATGAAAAATCCCTCGATGAGCTGGGACGCTGGCCATGGCCGAGGGTTCGTATGGCCCAGCTGTTGGATGCCTTAGTAAAATATGAGGCCAAAGTGGTGGGCTTTGACATCGTCTGGGCCGAACCAGATGAAAACTCTGAGCTTAAAAGTCTTTCCGCTTTAAAGCAGAAAATGAACGAACTAAAGCTAACAAACCGGGATTTAGAAATATATCTTGCCCAGGCAATCCAAAAAGCGGATACGGACCGGATTCTGGCCGCTTCCCTGGCTCGATCCCACCGGGCGGTCCTCGGGTACTTTTTTCATTTTTTTGCCAAAGAGGACGCACCCCGGGAGAAAAAACAGCTCCAGAAAGACCTTCCACCTCTCTCTACTTACAATCTGGTGAAATATTCTTCGGCAGAAGCAGCCAAAGTCCACCTTTTCGAAGCGAACTATGCCGAAGTGAATATTCCGGTTATTGCCGAAGCGGCAGAAGGAGCCGGGTATTTCAATATTTTTCCGGACCGGGATGGAACCGTGCGTTGGATTCCCTTGCTCATCAAATACCAGGATAGACACTACTGTGCTCTGTCTTTGGCTGTGCTGCAAAAATTCTTAGATAACTCCCCGCTGGTCCTACGCCTTGCCGAGTTCGGCGTAGAAGAGATACGACTGGGCGACCTCTTCATTCCCACGAACGAAGAAGGACGGATGTTGATCAACTACCGGGGCCCCCAAAAGGCTTTTCCTCACTATTCGGCCACAGACGTGATTCACGGCCGGGTTCCGCTGAACGCTTTCCAAGGGAAAATCGTCCTCGTGGGGGCAACGGCCATGGGCATCTATGACATCCGGGTCACCCCTTTTGACCATGTCTTCCCCGGGCTCGAAGTCCATGCCAACGTGATCGACACCATCTTGAAACAGCAGTTTCTCCACCGCCCGAATTGGGTCACTTTGTTCGACCTCCTGGCCATCATCGTCCTCGGCCTTATTCTGGGAATCATCCTGCCCAAGGTGAAAGCCCTCTGGGGGGCCTTGATCGGGATTTCTCTTTTTTTCGCCTTCGTCTTGACCTCCAATCAATTGTTCCAGCAACAAGGGATCTGGGTGAACCAGACGTACCCTCTATTCAATCTGGTCCTTACCTATCTCATGATCACCGGGTATCGCTACATGACGGAGGAGAGGGAAAGAAAGAAGGTGCGGGGAGCGTTCCAGTATTACCTCAATGCCTCCGTCGTGGAACAAATGCTTAAGGATCCGGAGAAGCTTAAATTAGGGGGAGAGAAGAGAGACCTGACCGTGCTCTTCAGCGATATCCGCGGCTTCACTTCCATCTCCGAGCATATGACTCCGGAAAGATTGGTCAAGTTCCTGAACGAATATTTAACGAAGATGACGGACATTGTCTTTAAATATGACGGACTATTGGATAAATATATGGGGGATGCCATTATGGCCATCTGGGGAGCGCCGCTGGATCAATCCGATCATCCGTTACGGGCCTCTTACACCGCGCTGGAAATGGTGGAAGAACTGCACTTGCTCCAGCAAAAATGGGCCACCGAGGGCATGCCCCGGTTGAATATCGGTATCGGGATCAATGCCGGGCCAATGGTTGTGGGCAACATGGGGTCCGAACGGCGTTTCGATTATACAGCGATGGGGGACAGCGTCAACTTAGGGTCGCGCCTCGAAGGGTTGAACAAATTGTACGGAACGAATATTATCATCAGTGAGATGACCTATGAGCGAGTCCAGGGGGAGATCCTGGGGAGGGCGGTAGACTTGGTCCGGGTCAAAGGCAAAGACCAACCCGTAAAGATTTATGAACTTCTCTCCCGTCGGGCCAAAGCCCTACCAGAACAGAAGGCCTTGGTTGAAGAATTTCAGGCTGCTTTGGAGGAATACAGGAACCGCCATTGGGAGACGGCGCGTAAAAGCTTCCGGGCGATTCTGCAACGGTATCCCGAGGATGGGCCAGCAAAGCTCTATGTAGAACGATGTCAAACCCTGGAAAAAACACCGCCGCCCGAAGACTGGGATGGGGTTTTCATCATGACTACTAAGTAAGGAGCAGGAAACGGGGCAGCCTACAATCGACGCTGGCTTCGGGAGGATTAAAGTTTTCAAAATGATTAACTTTTTCAACGTCATCGGCCTTTTTATCATGAAATTTCTGGATGAATCCGGGCGGATTATGGTTCTCTTTTACAAGACATTGGTCTTGACTGTTCGCCCGCCTTTTGATGTTCGCAACCTCCTCAAACAGATTGAAGAGGTGGGCGTTAAATCCATACCGGTCGTTTTAATCACTGGAGCCTTCACGGGAATGGTGCTGGCGCTGCAAAGTTACACAGGCTTCAAGCGTTTTAACGCCGAAGCCTTCGTGGGAACAGTCGTGGCGTTATCCATGACCCGGGAACTGGGGCCGGTTCTCTCGGGGTTAATGGTTTCTGGGCGCATAGGGTCAGCCATGGCCGCGGAATTAGGAACCATGCAGGTGACCGAGCAGATTGACGCCCTCTACACTCTGGCCACCAACCCCATCAAGTACTTAATCGTGCCCAGGTTCTTGGCCGCCTTGATCGTCATGCCCATCCTTACGGTTTTCGCCGATGTGGTAGGCATCCTGGGCGGCTATATGGTCAGCGTAAAACTTTTAGGCAGCAATCCAACGATTTACCTCC
>JAOUFX010000551.1 GCA_029857975.1 Deltaproteobacteria bacterium
GGCTTCAAAGGGATAGTAAAATCCCCCTGGAAGCCTCGTATCACCACCTTCTGGAAACACCATTTCATATTTTCCCCCAGAAGGTTAGGGATTAGTCTGTTGTTAATAACGGCCAGCAGGAATTTCAAAAGTCAGTCTAATAAAACAATGGAGTCATCTGCATTGAAAAAGGGAAGCCAGCTTGAATGTGGCCATCTTCAAAATATTGAAGACGGGCTTCAGGTCAGATGGAGATCAACTGTAATTCGAACGTGGATTTATTGGGGGATACATTAAAAACCTCCAAAAGAGTTTTCGCACCCCCTTGGAGGTTTCATAGGACCATCTTTTGGTAACTCCACCTTCTCAATTTATGCCTCAGAAGGTTGAAGGTTAGGTTGTCGGGTTTACTGGGCTACGTAGGGGAACAATTATTAAGAAAAATACTCTTATCCTGATGGATAGTCAAGAGGAAATTTGCCTTTGGAAACAGGCTCCGTTTTCAAGCGCAAATTAATGATTTGCGTTCGAAGTGTTGCACTCCAAGGAAAAATCCCAAAAACAACATTACAGGAAGAAGTCCTTGATTATCCAGGATATTTTCGCCTGCCTACCGAATTAAGCGCTTCCAAGTTGTGAAAGTTAAAATCCTAAAGATCTGTTGATTTCCGATTGAAGACAGAAAGCACAAACCTCAACGCTCCTTGCCCAATGGTCGCAAGACCTCAGTTATAAACCGTGCTGGACAATCCGTAATGATTCTTACTTTCAATCAGGGAGGCGCACTAGCAATTTAATCATGCCACCGCCCAGCATAGGTGGTCATTCCTTGCTATCACCGCTAAGGCAACTTCTTAACCATCGCTGCAAATTCTTCCTGCGTGTACCCCCTTAGCGTCGTCGTCTTGACATTTCCGAGCATGCCAAGTGCCAGAGCGTAGGTCGTGGCGACCTCATCACTGGGAGCTTCACCGACGGCCACGTAGTCGTATTCCCCCATGACTGCATAAAAGCCAATCACTTTGCCTCCCATCTTTTCGAAGGCTTTGATGCCTGCATCGATTCGCCCAGGTGCATCCTTGATGGCCTTGGCTCCCTGCTCTGTCAGTTTCATCAAAATAACGTAGTTCGGCATAGCCTTGTCCTCCTTTCCGTCTAAGAGACATAGCTGGTGCGCCACCCTATTCCCAATTCCCTCTTCAACCTAATCTGGAACGATAAATGAATCAGGCATATACTCCCCTGAATAACTTTGCAAACCTTTACCACCGTTTATTCAAACCCCTTTGGAGCCTTTCTTATGGGCACCTTCCGGAAATTCTTTTTCATTCTTCACTCCAGGAAATTGTGAGTAACTTATTTTCTCCGAGGAAAGCAGGGTCACTTCTGACCCTACCTTATCTCCTTTCCATCAGATTTCTACCACCGCATTTGAAGGCTTCTACATGACTTGTGGTGCCAGTTTCACTGGGATAATTTCTGTATGTACTGGTTGCTCAGCCATTATGCCCTGCAGTCTCTCGATTGTGTCCGTTTCCCAGACACACCAAGCCTTCCCCTCTTTCCAATTAAATACTGATTGCACACTCTTGACCGGAACTTTTTTGGTCATCAATTCTTTCATGAATTTCTCACGGCGCGGAAGAAACTCCTTTTCCGTCATTCCCTGAGCTTTAGGATTCCAAGTATGGACACACATCGCGAGCATGTTCTTCCTCCTTTTTCAGGGTTTTTAAGGTTGAAGTAGATTAGGTAGATCTTCTCGCTGCCCCTTAGAAAAATCCAGCATCTTTATATCTTAGGCAAGACGTTACCTTTACTTATCTGGCCTTTCTTGAAGCGAAAATACAAATGCCCCCAAGGAGGTATAAGCATCTCCTTGGAGGCATTATATCGGCACCTTCCGGAAACTCCTATTCATACGACACTCCAGAAGGTTAGAGGTTAGGGTGTTTGGTTTAATGGGCTACAAGGTGGATAACGACAATGCAATGCAATAAAAAAATACTCTTATGCGAATAGGTAGTCAAGGGGAAAGTTGCCTTTAGAAACAGGCTTGGTTTCCGAGTCCAAATTGATGACTTGCCTTAACAAATCACGCATCCCGGTACAATATGTGAAAAAGATTTCGAAACATTTTCGATGGCCTGGAAACAAATGATGTATAACAACCCCCAGGGCGAAAAGGAAAAGGGATGGGCATCTTTTTTATAAAGGCAGCCTGTCTCCTTTTCAGGCTGAAGATCAAGAAAAATTAATTTCCATCTATTCCAGGAGGTTCTATTTATTCCGGTCACCCAACACTGCTGCCTGTGGTGCGCAGCCCAAGGAACTGATGGAAGAGGGCTTCTATCGGATCCTGAAAAATTCCTCCTGGAACTCGGGCTTACCCCTGTACTTGGGCAGGTAAAAGACTCCTGCAATTTTCTGCACCTGCTCTATGAAGTTATCCGGCAGGTCGATTCCGAGCTCCCTGTATCCTTTAAAAAAATCCTCTTCGCTGGGCGGGCAGCCTCCTATCTTGACCGAATGATTTATCAGCGGGTTGCGCTCATTTCTCTTCACCTGACATTGGCCGACAAGCAGGGTGTTTTTGTGCCCCCCCTCGGGATCGCGGGTCTTGCCGGATAGTATTTCGATATCATCCAAAGGTTTGTCTCTGTTCTTGGCAAGCAAGATCCCCGCCCCGATGTAGCGCGGCAGAAAGATGGAGCAGTGGCTGCAAATAGTATTGTCAACCTTTCGCCAGGTGATGCCTTTCACCCCGAACAAGTCTAGCTGGTTTGGCATATCCCCGGTTTTGCTCCAGGCTAGTTCCCACTGATGCGGCCTTGAGACCGCCGCCAGAGCAGTGTCGCCTAAGAGGTTGATGTCGCTCAGATCGGGAGGACGACCCTTATTTTCGGCCGCCAGTGTTATATAGGGCACTGTCTGCGGAGGAATACCCAGAATGGCAGCTCCAACCTTGTCCGCCGAAATGAGGTCTCTGGAGGCAACGATAATATCGGTACGATGGGCATCACCGGAATAATAAGGTCCTCTTTCGAGCGTGTAGATACCATCGATAATGGTGAAAGAGGGCCTGAGCATGTCGGTCAGTTTGACCAAATGATAGTTCAAATCAGAACTGGGATCGGCACTGTGACAGCGCTGCCTCGAGGCGACGTTGAGCACGCCTTTGAGATTCTTTATGCCGAGGGAAACCATAGCCTCACCGTGCGTTTTCATCACTGGCATATCAATAACATGATCGGCCTCGAGGACCGTTTTACTTACAGACAGGGTAACATCCCCCGCGGTCACTCTGGCAAAAGAACCTTCAAAGACGTCAACGAGATCGACGCCGTACCGTTCGGCCAGAAGATTAAGTCCCATGCCGG
>JAOUFX010000552.1 GCA_029857975.1 Deltaproteobacteria bacterium
ACCGACCTCTCCGAGCTTCGTACCCTTAACCCCGCTCTGAAGAGAGGAAAGACGCCACCCGGAATTCCCCAGTTCGAAATTAAAATCCCGCCGGGAAAGAAGGAAGTCTTCGAAAAGAATCTTTTCTCTCAAAACCATTTGGCTGCAATCAATGGCAAAAAACATCGGATCCGCCCTGGAGAGACATTAACGAGCATTGCCAAAATATACCAGGTCAATTGGCAAGATCTTTGCGAGTTCAACGGTCTTTCGCCCCGGTCTATAATCAAACCCGGGACAATGCTCTTGCTCCCTCCATAGAACGTTTCCCCCGAGGTTTTAAATCCGGTTTGACCCATGATTCAACTTGAAGACGCCATCCGCCGCATTCTTGAACAGATCCCCCGCCTGGGTTTAGAGCGCTTGACTATCCTTCAAGCTCAAAGGCGAGTTTTGGGAGAAGATATCATCGCCCCGCGCAATATTCCTCCCTGGGACAACTCCGCCATGGACGGATATGCCGTAAGGTGGAGGGATGTTCAGAAGGCCTCCTCAGAAAAGCCTGTTGTTCTCAAGGTGTTGTCCGACTTGCCGGCCGGGAGGATCTATAAGGGGCAAGTGGGGCCTGGCGAAGCCTTGCGAATCATGACCGGGGCTCCCATGCCCCGGGGCACGGATACCGTGGTCCAGGTCGAGGACACGGAGAAAGCAAAGGACGCGGTAAGAATTTTTGCCGGGCCGGGAAAAGGAAAAAATATCCGGAGGGCGGGGGAAGATGTTAAGGCCGAAGAACGGGTTATGGTCAAAGGAACCGTTTTAGGCCCTGCCCACATCGGTATGCTGGCTTCCTTCCAACGCTCTTTCGTTTCCGTTTACCAGCAACCGCGCGTCGCCATCCTGGCCACTGGCGACGAGCTTTTAGAAATAGACGAATCTTGGGCCGGGGGCAAGATTGTCAACAGCAACAGTTACTCTTTGGCGGCTCAAGTAGCCGCCTGCGGCGGGCTTCCCCTGCAATTGGGCATTGCCAAAGACCGGATGGAAGACCTTTTATCCAAGATTCAGCAGGGGTTGATTGCCGATATTTTGTTAACGTCCGGGGGCGTTTCCATGGGGGATTACGACCTCGTCAAGAAAATGCTCAAGAAACTGGGTAAAATAAATTTCTGGAAAGTCGCCATGAGGCCTGGTCAACCGTTGGCTTTTGGGATCATTTTCGGGAAACCCCTCTTTGGCCTCCCTGGAAATCCTGTTTCCTCCATGGTCTCTTTTGAGCAATTTGTCCGGCCCTCCATCCTGAAAATGTCCGGGCATCAAAACCTTTTTCGTCCCACGCTGAAAGCAGAACTGCGGGAAGATATCGAGAAAAAAACGGGGCTCGTTCACTTCGTCCGCTGCCGTCTATACCGTGAGCGGGAAAAAATTTGCGCTTCCACGACTGGCGAACAAGGATCGGGTATTCTTTCTTCCATGGTCAAAGCCCATGGGCTAATCGTCATACCCAAGGAGCTGAAAGTGGTTCGCGCCGGGGAGGTTGTTTCCGTGATTCTTCTTGACCCGACGTTCTTCCACACGCCGATGCCTTCCTACCTCTCCTTTGCCGGCGCAGGGTAAAAAAACTGTTGCTCTCTTGGGCGTTTTAAGGTATAAAAAAAGCTGCTTACTCCTTGCTCTTGCGCGCAAGGCGGAAGGGCTATCGAACCCATAAGGAGGGAAAATATTTGAGACGTTACGAGACCATCTTTATTACCCACCCAGAACTGACCGAAGAAGACCTTTCTGTATTGCATGAAAAATTACGCTCCATCATTTCCAGCTGGAAGGGAGAAATGATCAAACTGGAAGATTGGGGGCTGAAGAAGCTGAGCTATGAGATTCGCAAGAATACCCGCGGGCATTATTTCTTGCTCGATTATCTTGCGGCTACCGACCTGGTCCGGGAACTGGAGCGCAATCTACGCTTGAACGACCGGGTCCTCAAATTCCAGACGGTTAAACTCGGCAACCAGGTCTCTCCAGAAGCCGCGAAAGCCTTGCCAGAGGCCGGGCCAGCTGAAAAGGCCATTAAAGTCATTGAACGCTCTGCGCCCTCTCCCGAGCCCAAGAGGGAAGAAGCGGAACCAGAGGCTTTCGGGGAGGAGAAGAAGAATGAAATCGCCAGTTAAGAGAAAAAGATCTTTCCAGCGAAGGAAAGTTTGCGTATTCTGTGCGGATAGCGGGATGCGGATTAATTATAAGGACGTAAAAACTCTGAACCACTTCATCTCCGAGCGGGGAAAGATCCTTCCGCGAAGGATTTCCGGGAACTGCGCTAAGCACCAGAGGGATCTTACGTCCGCAATTAAAAAGGCCCGGAACATTGCGCTCATGCCCTTTTCGCTCTTCGGCTCGTGATCGCTCCACCTCCTGTGGAGTTCTCCTGCTCACCTCAGCCTTTCCGTGCTGGGCCTTTAAAACCTTTTCCCGAAAGCCTTCGGGACATCCTGTTGGGAAAGAAAACTGTTGCTTCTTGAGGGGCAACGGATTCTTTGGAGGATCGTATGAAAGTCATTTTAATTGAAACCGTCCCTTCCCTGGGTAAGGCCGGCGATATCGTTCCGGTCGCCGTTGGATACGGACGCAATTTTCTCATTCCTAAAAAATTGGCTCTCGAGGCTACTCCCGCCAATCTTCAACTCCTGGAGCGCCAGCGGGAATCCTTCCTGGACAAAGCCAGCAAAGATAAAAGCAAGGCTCAAGATTTGGCTGTTAAGATAGAAAATCTTCCTTGCACCTTGGCCCGGCCCGCAGGGGAGAACGAGAAGCTTTTCGGGGCGGTCACCTCCATGGACCTACAAAAACTATTGAATGAACAGGGAATTGCTGTGGATCGACGGAAAATTCAGTTGCCCAACCCCATCAAGAATTTGGGAAGCTTCTCCATTCCCGTAAAATTGCATCCGGAAGTCACGGCCCAGTTGAAAGTAATTGTCACGCCGGCGGCTGTGGATCAGGCGAAGTCTTAATTCGCCCTTCGCCTTTAGAGGAACGAACCGATGGACCTTCTGGCCCAACGCCTTCCCCCTCAAAGCCTCGAGGCCGAGGTCTCCGTATTGGGCGGCGTCCTCCTGGAAAACGAAGCTTTGAACCGAGTCTTAGAAGTCGTCAACGAAGGCGATTTTTATCGCGAAGCTCACCGCCGGATCTTTTCGGCCCTTCTGCACCTCTATGAACGCAATGAGCCTGCCGACCTCATTACGCTATCTGAAGTCTTGAAAAAACGAGATGCTTTGGAGGAAGTGGGAGGGATTGAATACCTCAATTCGCTGGTAAACAGCGTCCCAACGGCGGCCAACATTGCATACTACGCCAAAATCATCAAAGAAAAATCCATCCTGCG
>JAOUFX010000553.1 GCA_029857975.1 Deltaproteobacteria bacterium
CGGATGTTCTGGAGAACGGCCCCAGTTCCACTTTTGCTTACTATTTCGATATTGACCTGAATCCGACGAAGCCTGAGCTTCAGAATAAAGTCCTCCTTCCTATTTTGGAGGATCAGTACGGCAAGGTGCTCGAAAGCGGGAAGTTCCGCCTTACCCTCGAAGAAGGAGCTTTCTTTCTCCATTATTACGAACACAAGCTTCCCGTCGCCCCCCGCACCTACAGCAAAATCTTGGCTTATGGGCTCGAGACTCTGGGCCGGACCCTGGGGAAAGAGAATGAACGCCTGCAGGAACTTCATAGTATTCTTACGGCTCTCAGCTACCTGCCCTTACAAACCGAGATGACTCCCGAAAAGATGGAGGAACGGAAAAGGGAGAAGGAGGTGATTAAAAGGCGCATTACCACCCTCTATCAGAATAGCTCCGAGGTGAGAGCTTCCATTGACGCCGCCGTGCAAGCCTTCAACGGCACCGTGGGCGACCCCCGCAGTTTCGACCTGTTGGACGAGTTACTCAGCGCCCAAGCCTACCGACCTGCCTTCTGGCGGGTGGCATCCGATGAGATCAATTACCGGCGCTTCTTCGATATCAACCATCTGGCAGCCATCCGCATGGAGCTCCTTGAAGTCTTCCAGGAAGCACACAGTTTAATTTTTCATCTCCTGAAGGAAGGGAGAATCAACGGGTTGCGGGTCGATCATCCGGACGGCCTGTGGAATCCAACCCATTACTTCCTTCAGCTCCAAGAACACTATCTCCTCATTAAGGCGATGGATCCTGAAGCCCTGCCCGGCGAAGCGCCGGCCGGGCCACCACCTGGCTTCTGGCGGGAATTCCTGACTGCATGGATGGATCAACAATCAGGGCGGGAGGAAACGACTTCCTGGCCCCTTTATGTGGTAGCGGAAAAGATCCTCAGCGAAGGAGAGTCCTTACCCCGGGATTGGGCGGTATATGGAACCACCGGCTATGAATTCCTCAATGCGGTCAACGGCCTTTTTGTAGACAGAAGTAAATCCAAGGTATTCGATCGGATTTACGCCCACTTCATCGGCACCCAGATCCATTTCGGCAATCTGGTGAACTCCTCCAAGAAGATGATCATGCTGGTATCCATGGCCAGTGAGATTAACGCTCTCAGCCACCAACTCGAGCGCATCTCCGAAAAGAATCGCCTGTACAGAGATTTTACGCTCAATAGCCTTACCTTTATCCTCCGGGAGGTCATTGCCTGTCTTGCCGTATATCGCACCTATATCACTGGCCAGGTAGCTGTTACGCCCCGCGACCAAGCCTATATTGAGGCGGCGGTGGAAGAGGCCAAGAGACGGAATCCGCGAACGGCCGAGACCCTGTTTGATTTTATCCGGGATACTCTTCTGCTGCGCAACCTGGAGAGCTTTGCCGAAGAAGACCGGCCGAAACTGATTCGGTTTGTCATGCAGTTCCAACAGGTCACCGGCCCTGTGATGGCCAAGGGATTGGAAGACACTGCGTTCTACGTTTACAACCGCCTGGCGTCATTGAACGAAGTGGGGGGGCATCCCGACTTGTTCGGGATCTCCGTGGAGGATTTTCATCGGCAGAACGTCGAGCGCCAGCAAAAGTGGCCCCATTCTCTGCTGGCGACTTCAACCCACGACACGAAGCGCAGTGAAGACGCTCGAGCCCGGATCAACGTGCTTTCGGAAATTCCCGGGGAATGGAGGGCCGCTTTAAACCGTTGGAGCCGCCTCAATTCTGCTAAAAAGATCCTGGTGGATGGCCAACCGGCTCCCGACCGTAATGATGAATACCTGTTTTACCAGACCTTGGTCGGGTCCTGCCCGGCAGCAGGGACGAACGGCAGTTCCCCTTTGTCGGCTGAGGAGCTGGCCAATTTCCGGGAACGCATCGCCGCTTACATGGAAAAAGCCACTTTAGAGGCTAAGGTTCATACGAGCTGGATCAACCGCAATGAAGAGTATGATGCGGCGGTGCAAAATTTTGTGGGGCGAGTGTTGGATAACCGGGGGAAAAATCGATTCCTCAGTGACCTGGAGGCTTTCCAGCACCGGCTGGCTTATTTTGGCCGGGTTAACACCCTGGCCCAGGTTCTTCTGAAGCTTACCTCACCAGGGGTGCCGGATATGTACCAGGGAACTGAGATTTGGGACTTTAGCCTGGTGGATCCGGATAACCGCCGTCCGGTGGACTACCAGCAGCGCCGTCGGTTACTCAACGATCTGAAAGACCAGGTAGATCGTGCCGGCCAGGATCTCATTCCCCTGGTTCAGAAACTCCTCGATGCGAGCCAGGACGGGAGGATCAAGCTCTACCTCATCTTTCGCACGCTCCACTTCCGCAGGGCCCATCAAGAGCTCATGGCCAGGGGTGCCTATCTTCCTTTGGAAGCTGTCGGCGAAAAGAAGGATCACCTTTGTGCCTTTGCCCGGATCTTGGCGGACGAGGAAATCCTCGTAGCAACCCCTCGCTTAATAGTCGGGCTTACGGGCGGGGTTGAACAACCCCCTTTGGGGGAGCGGGTATGGAAGGATACTTGGCTCACGCTTCCCCCTGAAGGGGGAGGAAAAACCTATCGCCATCTCTTTACGGGGCAAAGGGTATCAGTAGGAAAAAGGGACGATAGAATGGGCCTTTCGGCGGCGGAGATTTTCAACAACTTCCCAGTAGCCCTCCTGGAGCGAATCGTTCCTTAAAACCGATTGATTAATCAACCCTATCGAATCCAATACCGGCCATCCTTTTGAAGTCGGGGGTTGAAACGCGCCGAGGATTGGAATAAATTTTTCTTCTTGGCATTTTTGGAACATGGTAAAGTAATATTTTGGCAGAACCAAATAATCCGATGAAGAAAAAAATTGCTGAACATCCTTTTTTTTTCGTTGGCTGCTGGGAATTGCGGGAGATGCTCGGCCGCAGCGCCCGGGATGAACAGCAGCTCTTGGATGCCATCGAGGAGATTCCCCTCGACTCCATCTATTACCACACGCACAGTTTCTTTTTACGCCATAAATATATCGCCGGGCCTTACCCGAATGATTTCGCCACTTGGGCAGCCATCCAGGTGCGGGATCGGGTCCTGGGTGAAAAGCTGGGTGTCCTGGACCCATATGATTTCGAAAACCTGGAATCCCTCCGGGGCGAGATCGTAACCATCATCGAAGAGCATCTCTCCCAGTTAGAAAGCATCCCCCGGGTCATCTATGGAGAGCCCTTTCATTTCATGCAATCCCGGATCATTGAAGTGCCCACGGGGCTGGTAGCGCGGACTCTGACGGAATTCCGGGAAATCCTGGCCAGCGTGGATGACAGTGTGGTTTACTATCATACCCTTGAGGCCGTCCTCCGGCT
>JAOUFX010000555.1 GCA_029857975.1 Deltaproteobacteria bacterium
CCAGCCGCGCGCTGCATAATATTCATTGAGCATCGGCTCCAGGTTCACTACCACTCCCTTACTGGCTCCGTCGGGAAGGGGTTCATGGAGCACCCTCCACGGCAGGGTATCATCAGCTGGAGTCAGTCCCTCCCGGAGATTGAAGAGCCGCTCCAGGTTGACCTTCCGCTCGCCGATCTTCAAGAGTTCTTCTTTGGTCCAGGACCGGCCTGTAACCGCCCGGAGGATGCCCACCACGTTCTCCGGCAGGCCTAAGTTCTGCCTGGCTACGGTTTTGCACATTTCCAGGCAGTCCGTGATGGAACGGATGTTTTCCGAATAGGCAATCCCCCTGCCCTTCCCTTCCACTGTGAAACGGTCGGCGACTGTCTTGGGGATTCCCGCATCCCGGCATATCTCATCGGGAACCTCGCCAAATTCCCAATTGGAATATGCCCGCATATGATCGGCTCCCCGGGAGGCAACGGCATACCCCAGGGCCCATCCCTGGTACGCCCGCGGGTCCACCGTGGAGATTTCCAGCCCCTTGACCTGGAAGGCAAAACGTTCGCTCCCCTGGCCAAAAACCTCAGCGGCTTTCTTGCATCCCTGCCCCAGGATCCTGCCAAACCCCCGGTTGAAAGCGATCCTCTCGATCAATTGCAGGAGAGCATCCACGTTGCCCCAAGTCAGCTCGATGCCTTCCGTATCCTTCTTGGTAATGATCCCCTTCTGAAAACATTCCATGGCAAAGGCGACGGTCACCCCTACGGAGATCTCATCCAGGCTGTATCGGTCACACAGGGTATGGGCGACTAGAATGGCCTCGGGGTCGGAATTGGCGATCTTGGTGCCAAAACACTGAACGGTGGAATTCTCGATGGCTTCCGTCCAAGCGCCCCTGAATCTTCCTTCCCGGATGAGATACTTCTGCCAACAGGGAAGCGGGCAGTTGCCGCAGGCACTCCGCCCGATGTTATAGCGCTGCAGAAAGACATCACCCTCAATTTTGTCGAATGGCTCGAATATTCCCCGCTGCCCGTTGTAGGCCGTGACTCCCCCGACTTTGGCGTAAAGGGTGGTTCCCTTAGGAGAGCCGATATCCCGGTATCTCCAGTAATGGTTCTCGGACATGAGCAGGCGGATTAGGTTCTGGGCCTCCTTATAGAGGCCCTCGGGGTCGGCCACCTTCACCCCCAAATGTCCGCGCACAGCAACAGCCTTGAGGTTCTTGCTCCCCATGACCGCCCCGCTGCCTCCCCTGCCGGCGGCATGGACTTTCTCCCCGATCACGCAGGCCAGGGGAACTTTGTTCTCCCCCGCCTGGCCTATGGCCACGACCCGCAGGTTGGGGTCACTGTGCCGGGCCTGGAGCAGCGCCTCGGTTTGCCAGGTATCCTTTCCCCATAATCCTTCGGCGGGAAGAATGCTGATGTGGCCGTCTTGCACCAGGATGTAAACGGGCTTTTCCGCCCTACCGGTGACCACCAAAGCGTCGAAGCCAGCCCATTTCAATTCGGATCCCCAGATCCCGCCTCCATTTCCCGACACGACAAACCCGGTGGCCGGGGATTTAGCTCCCACATTCCACCGGCTCGAAGAAGGGCTCAGGGTCCCGTTCAAAGGGCCGACGGCAAAAATCAGGGCATTTTCCGGGCCGTAGGGGTCGGCGTTTTTGGGCACCACGTCATAAAGCAATCGGGTCAAAAACCCGATCCCTCCCAGGTAATTCTTGATCAACTCTTCCCCCACCCCTTCGGGGGCCACCCGGTTCCTGCTGAGGTCGACAAAGCCGATTTTGCCCGCATAGCCATGCATGGGTTACCTCCTCCCATCTCCCTAAAATATTCTCATATCAGGGGGCAGGGGAACCAATCCCTGTCGGTCAGCATTCCCGTCGATTCTTCTCGGGGAACGAATTTTAAGGCCTTCTGATTGCATATTTCCGTGCATTTCTCAGAGCCGTCTGGGCAATTGCAGTCCATGGCCAAAGCAACCATCGGGGTGCTCAAGTAGGGATGGATGAATACCTTGATGAATGAGCTATCCCGGCAGCATTCGTCTTTTTGGGCCAAGGAACAGGTCATTTCACATAAGAGACAGCCGGTACACAGTTTGGTGTGGAAAAAAGGAATGTTAGACTTCATACCCCCTCCTGAGCCGATCCAGGTTGTCAACCCTACGACTTCCCGGCCTAAAGGCCGGGGCTTACCCTCGGCCTGAGCTCGGGCCGAAGGCTCAGGGTTGACCCTGAGAGGCGCTTCTTTTCCTTCAAAGGCGGGGCGTTCGGCTGAGCTCACGCCGAAACCTTGGCGCCGCCGAATGGGTCAATCTCCATCTATCCGATCGTTGATCCAAAAATTACAATCTTGTTGAGATCTTCCTAATTGGCCGATTTGTTCTCGCTCTATCCAAAGCTGGTCTTGTTTCTCCGCTGATAAAAAGTTACTCCCAGAGCGAGAATAAGACCCAGAACGTTCATCCAAAGTGGATTGAAAAAAAGCAATAACGAGGCAACGACCAGGGTGATTCTTTCCAGAAATTTTAAATTTTGCACCCAATACCCTTGGACCACTCCCGCAAGGATGATAAAGGCCATCAAGGAGGTGACCGCAGCCTGATACGTTTGCAAGGTCGTACCGGTAAAAAGGATGGGTGTATAGATAAAGAGAAACGGAGCAATAAAGAGGGCCGACCCCATCTTAACTGCGCAAAATCCGATTTTATTGGGGTCGGCACGAGCGATCCCGGAAGCCGCGAAGGCAGCCAGGGCTACCGGCGGGGTAATTTGAGAGGTCTGGCTAAACCAAAAAACAACGAGATGGGAGGTAATTAAAGGAACACCCAGCTCCATTAAGGCTGGGACAGCTAAGACAGCCAAGATCACATACGCCGCTGTCACCGTCATGCCCATACCCAGAATATAGGCCCCGATCCCCGTAAGCAAGATAGCTAGAAATAAATTTCCTCCTGAAAAAGAGAGAACGATGGATGAAAATTTAATCCCCAGGCCGGTTTGGGTCGTGACCCCAACGATGACTCCTACGACCCCAGCCGTCGCCCCGATAATCAGAGAATTTCGGGCACCGAGGATAAGGGCCTGGATGATTCTTCGGGGGCCCATCCGCGTCTCTTTTGCCAGCAGGCTCAACAAGAAACTTGTAACAATCGCCCCGAAAGCCGCTCGATTGGCCGAATATCCCAGAACGAGAAGGAAGATAATGATCAGGATCGGGGCCAATACCAATCCCGCTTGCTTCAAGGCCGCTTCGATAGGGGGTAATTCTTCGCTGGGAAGGCCTTTCAGACCATGCTGCATGGCTTCAAAATGAACCATCGCTCCCACGGAAATAAAATAGATGATTGCAGGAA
>JAOUFX010000554.1 GCA_029857975.1 Deltaproteobacteria bacterium
CCTGGGAGCTTGTGTTACGGCTTGGGGAGCTGTGGTTTGGGCTGCCGGTCGGGGCTGCGACATGGTGGTTTCTTTTCCTGGTGCGCCCGTCATGGGCCTTCCACCACACCCCCACAACACCCAAAGGGAAACAACAATCAATAATAAGAATCCGATCTTTTTTAACACCATATTCTAAACCTCCTCTTTCCTGGGTTGAAAACGGCTCATTTCCCCCCGCCCGGGACGAGGCATCCAGCCTTTGGCGAGGAAGCATATAAAGGTCCGTTGGGCAAGGTGGCCAAGCAAGCATCCGTAACCCGCTGGCAATACGGGGTGTAAGCCTGGAGGGCAGCAAATTTCAAAGTGTCACGCATGGATTTCTCGTCTACTCCGAGTTTGCTCTCTTTGACCTGATGGTCAGACTCCCAAAGCTTCTCCCCGGTTTTGGCGTCCTTCAGTTCAAACCTTGCTCCTACGGTCATCGAGGAATAGGCCACAAGATAAGTAGTGCTGAATTCCGTAACTGTGGTGTAAAGAAGCGCATCAACGCCTAAAATTTTCCCCAGTTCCTGAGGGGTTAAAGAATTAACCTGGCCGGCTTCATGAATTCCTTTTCCTTGCAGCCTGTTATCAACGTGAGCAATGGCCGGAGTTTCATATCCTTTCATGGCGATTCTTCGGTGAATAAGGGAACGAAATGCATCCGGAGCTTTAAGGTTGACGGTTTCGTTGAGCACGGGTAATACAGCGATTGAGCGGGGAGGTTTGGCTTTGTAATCAGGAACCAGGGAGTGACGGGCTCCTCCCGCGCACCCGGCAATCAGAGCAATCATCCCCCAGAAAAAAAATTGATAGGCAATTTTAAATTGTTTCATGGCCTGGCCTTTCCTACGCTCCATCACCACCGAAGCGATCATTTGGGGGTAACGCTAATTTCAATGGTATTCCAGGTGGTGTTGAGAACTTTGACGGCGAACTCTTTAAATTTTTTCCGGCCGATTTCATCGGAAAAAGATTGGGCGCTACCCTTGAGATCCACCTCTATCTTAGCTATATTCCCCGTGAAGCTACGCTCGTAAAGCCCCTCCACTCCCCGGACCTGCCCTTGGAGCATAATTTTAAATTTGCGCAGTTCCTCTGGGCCGGAAAGACCGTTGACAATGACCTGGACAAGGGTTGTAGACCCGACGCGCTTCTGAAAATTTTTAATGATGTCGTCCATCATTTTATCGGAAATCTTGGCACTCGCTTTTTTTAAAGCTTCCACGCCCCCCGTGACTTCGTCGATATGAACGGCAGCCGCATGTTCGGACCCCGAGGAAAGAACGACTCCATTGTCCGTTTGAATGACCCGCAAAGAAATATTGGCCTGCGCCGATTTCATCGCCGTCCCGGCTACAGGGCCAATCGATTTGGCCAGAGCTTTCCCCACGATAACAACTTCGGCGTCGGCTTGTTTACCCAAAGTAATGGCAGCGCGGTCATTCAGTTCGGCAATTCTGTAGGCGGGGGCAACTTTTATATTTTTCGATTGAGCGTGGTGGTCTACAATATCGAATCCCTTCTCCCGAAAAAGGTCCATGATTGTATTTTCAGTAATGGTTAGGTCCGCTTGCTCCCCGCGATGGTATGCCCACCAATAATGATATTGCTGTTTGCCGATATTTTGTTCGGCAACCAGGATCATAATCCTCGGTTTGCCCACTCGCCTCAAAAGTAGACCTAAGGCATCCAATTTTTCCTTTATAGGACCGGTGGCCACAGAGGCCTGTATCGTTACCTCGTAAACATTTCTTCCCTGGTTTTCATTGAGGATCTTATAGTTTTGGACATATCCTTCGGTCTTGGTAAAAATTTCGTCATTGAGCAGTTGAAAATTTTGCACCCGGGTCTCGGACGAAACCATTGTTCCCACGGCTTGTTCTACCGCTTTTACCAGGGCATCTTTGATCGCTCGATCTTTCCCGATCAGGGTATCGCTTCCTTCAAACCACCCCTCTCCCTTGGTCGTAATGGTCTGGATTTCCTGGCCGCTGACTCCAACATTTAAGGCCAGAAAAAAGAGCACGATCCATAATCCCGTAAAAATATTTTTTTTCAAGGAGCTTCACCCCTTTCTCAGAAGAACCGCAGTTCATCTTTAAGTTTGCGAATGATCAGAAGGGCATCGGCCCCCGAGACTGTCCCCATCGGGGCAAATTCTCCGGTGGACAGATCTTTCGCTTCCATGACCCCCCGGGAAGTCATTACCATTACCGCGTTAAAATAAGGAAGGTCATTGCGCAAGTCCGGAAACGGGGATTTAGACCCAAAAAATTTTGTGGCCAGTTTTTCGTCACCGCTCACTTTAATCAAGATGTCTTCGATCATCATGGCGTAAGCCGCGCGGGTGATCTTTTCGTTGGGGAAAAATTTATGATCCGGGGAAGGTTCCAGACCCCGCACCCCCAAACGCATTATAGTTTTTATGTCCGTGCGCAGGACATGGCTTTGAATGTCTGTTGCCGCCTCTGCTTTGACGATGCGGTCGGCTTCAAATTTCTTCACCGGGGCCTGAAAACTGGTATCAAATCTCTTGGGAGTACGCTTCTCGTAGAGTTTCTCCAGCAGCAATTCCTGCACAAACAAGGCCGCCACGTCCGCCCGGGTGATCTCTTCGATCAGGGCAATTTTTTTGCCGATCAACGATCCCGGGGCTGCCCGCTGAATTTTCTGTACTACCTTCCATTCATTATCCGCTTCGACCAAGTACTTGTCGTTTATATTCAGTACCTGCTTAAACATTTCTCCGGCTTTATCAAAATTGAAAGCGAATTTATAGGCTCTTCCCATGTAAAAATAGGCGGCGGATGATTTGGGATTTATTTTGATTGCATCTTCGAACTCATCTTCAGCCTTATTGATCCATTTTTCCTTTCTTTCTAAGGAATAAAGCCGAATCATTCCTACGCGGGCGTTTACTTTATCCTCGGGTTTCTGGGCCAGACTTTTGGCTTTTTTCATGTTCTCGTAGGCTGTTGGAAAGGCGTTCTGGTACCCGAAAGCCAGGCCCAAGCCTACATAGGCAGGTGAATATTTCTTGTCGAGTTGCATGGCTAATACAAATTCTCTCTGTGCCCCCGCATAGTCTCCCTTCTCCAACAACTTGTTGCCGGAAAATACATGATGTTCCGGGGTATCCAGAGCTGCCTCCGGTTTTCGCGGAGGTTTGGCGCAAGAAGTGATCATCACCCCCAATGCCAACAAGATGCAAAATACGGTCAAAATCAACAAAAGGCCTCGACGATTCATAAAAACCTCCTTGAATTAATTAGGACACAGATTTACACAGATCTCCACAGAAATTAGTTTTTGCAGTTAAAATTTTGA
>JAOUFX010000556.1 GCA_029857975.1 Deltaproteobacteria bacterium
TAACCTTTCTTTATTATATCTCTGTGTCCTCTGTGGCTAAAGAGTTTAAAAAAATCTTTACATCAATACGCCGGGGGTGGGAATGACCGTACCTCCAAGGACCGGGCCCACCGGTACAAACGGCGGGGCAAAGGTTGGAATGGGGCCCATGCCGAGTACGTTTTGAACCAACGTCGAGGCCTTGAAAATTTGAAATACGGTACTGAACGCTGTGGCAATCGAATCAAACAGATCTATGGCGTGTAAAGCCTGCGGGTCAGCAAGATTGGCATACATCAAGCTCTTCAGAGAGCCTGGAGAAAGGCCTGATTCTCCCGGCGAAGAGAAGGCGATCAACGGTATCGGAATATTCGGCAGGGGCGGAGCCATCGGTCCGGGGAAGGCGGCAAAGGCTGGATACATCAACATTCCTGTCAACCCCATGTGCCAGGGCATCCAGAGGGCTCCGAAGGTATTGGCAATGGCATTGGAATATTTTAACTCTTGGGGAGTATTCTTGGGTGCAGAGGCTAAAATCAACGGCATCAAAGGAGGCCCGATGACTCCACCCGGCAAGAGCATCCCCACCGGGCCGTTTATAACAACAGCGGCGATCATGGTCATCTTCATCCATTTGTCAATCCCGTCACAGATGGCGCCGCAAATTCCGTCGATGTATTTGGCAAACTGGTCCCCCAAAGTTTTGGCCGAATCTACATGGAACTTGTTGAGGCTTGATTCGCGGAAAAGGTTCATGGGAGAATTGGGCGCCGCCATCTTCTCGCTTGGCGAAAAGGCATTTGGATACTGATCCCCGGGCTGCGTCCAGCCCGTGGGTAATTTGATTCCCTTGGATATAAAGTTTGTTTTGGCCAGTTGAGCCAAAAGCTGTTTCTGGGGTGCTGGCATGGCTTTTTAAATACCGTTAGCTGTGTGTAGCAAGTGGGGAGTAGGAAAAAGCTCTCTCCTTTATTGATCTCTTCCCCTACACCCTACACCCTATACCCTATACCCTTTTTTATCCCCCCACCATTACATCGGGGCTGCCCTCGATCAGGAAACCTATCCCGCCACAATGCGCATCCGTATCGCCCATGCGATGCGCCGGGCGGCTGTTAATCAACACTGTACTGCTCCCTTTGATTGCCGTCCAAGTGTTGGGTCCGCAGCAGGGGGAGTGAATGCCCATATCTCCCAGCCGCAGGGCCGGACGAGAGTTCACCAGCACATTGGGCGACCCCTGAACCGCCGGCCCAATGACCGAATGGGGGCAGGATGGGCACCCATGCGTATCAACGGGAGCCTGTGATTTGTCTCCTAACCGTCCTTGGGGGGGCATGAATGACTCCTTTTCCTAAAAATGCGCTAAGCGCTGTTCCTTTATTTCAGGGTGCTATAATCACCTTGGTCTGGCTGGAGGCTACCACGGCACCGGCGGGGGCATTGGCATTTATGCCGTTTTGGCCGGTCATGGAGCCAACGTACACGCATGGCTGGCCTTCCACTTTCACTGCCGAACTTCCTATCTTGAAAATGACCTTATCCATATTCATTCCCGAGATAACACCCTTGCCTGTGCCGGCTTCGTCGCCGCTGGAACGCGGTATTTCAGATTTTAACGTGACCACTTCCCTCATGACGATTTTGACCTTTCTTGACGTTTTCTGGGCTTGGTTCATCATCCCATTGTTTGGGTACGGGATCGGAACTTGCCCTACTGGGGGGGGCGCAGGGGTGAGGCAGACATCGGGCACGGCCATACATTGCCCCCCTCCATTAGTCAACGCTGGGAATATGGCGGCCATTGAGCAGTCTCCTTTGCTTAACCGAGATGAATTTTCTCGGCCTTAATCTTGTAGTCTTCTTCCGCTTTCAAAAAAGCCTTCTTGGCTTTGAAGTGAAACGTTGAATTCACCAGGGTTCTCATCCTCCCTGTCTTTAGCTGACTTAACTGTTCGACCGTTCTGTAGACGTTTTTCGCCTTTTCGATGAGGGATTGGGCGGCTGTCTCGATTCTCTCCGCGATCAGTTTCACGCCATCGATCTTCCCCAGAAGCTTCTTCCCGGTGTAGGTCGTTTCTTCAACCTGAAAGTCCCCTCGCTGAGCCCTGACCCCGACCGATTGTCCTTGCAAGAGGATCTCGCGCCCGGAGGTGAAAGAAATATTCCCATTATGAGTGACAAACTCCAGATCGCCCGATTCCAGGTTGACCCGGGCCTTGTTTGTTTCCTCGTCGTACTCGAAAAGAAGCTCGTTTCTATTGGAAAGTATCCGGAGCTTCTGGGTCCACGGCGGGCCGGTGGTTGTGGCATACGTTCCCCCACTCAAGGCTATCTTTTTCGAAGCGCCTGCCGAAGTCTCCTTCCGGTTCAAAAGGCCGATGACGTACAGGGCGGAGAGGTCTTCTCCAATCACCAGGGCCGTGTCGCCAGGGGTAAGTTCAGGGAAGCCGGCAAGGGCCACCTGGGCCCAGGCTTCATTTCCTTCCGGCAATCCCGCGAGACTCAAAAGAACCCGGTTCTCCGTTTCATCAACCTCCAGGACCTGAGCGGGTCCGAGGTACCTGGTTTCAGTCATCCATCCGTATTTGGTTACAACATTCAACATGACCTTCCTCCCATATTTATTCCGGCGGTCGCGGCGGCTGCCAATCTTCCGCCTCGGCCCGGTCCTTGTCCGTATATTCCGCCAACTTGCGGTTGGCTCCTCTCCAGTTCGCCCCCCGGTCATCCACCCGGTGCAGGACGGACTGCCGCAGGTTCGCCCCGGAAAAATCGGCACCGATCAGTATCGCATGAGAAAAAACCGCATAGGGAATCTGGGCTCGCACCAGCCGGGTCCCTGCACAATCTGCTCCATTGAAGTCAGCCCGGTCCAGCCGGGCTCCGCTGAAGTTGGCCTTTCTGAGCATCGCCTTCTCGAAGCGCGAGCAGCGCAGATCGGCTCCCTGGAGATCGGCCCCTTCCAGGTTGCTCCCGGTAAAATTCGCGGTGTTGCCAACAGCCTTTTTCATCGTGCACCCGGACAGGTCCGCCCCGGAGAAATTGACCTGGGTAAGAATGGCCTGGTCGAGATTGGCGCCTTTAAGATTGGCCCCTTCCAAGTCCGAGTCGGTAAAATCAGTACTAGCGAGATCCATCCCTTCGAAACGCGCCTTTTTCATATTGCAGAGCTGAAACCGGTTGGCTCCCAGTTCCGTGGTGGTAAAGTCCACGCCTTGAAAATCCGTATTTTTAAATACCGCGCCCTGGAGACGGCTCCCGTCGATCGTACTCCCTGTCATCTCGCAGTAATCGAATACCGCTTCCGAGAAAAGGGCTTCCTTGAGAATGGCGTCGGAAAAATTCGTGTTGGCGAGTCTG
>JAOUFX010000557.1 GCA_029857975.1 Deltaproteobacteria bacterium
AGCTTGATAAAATGATTTTGGGTATATTTTCTCAGCCCGGGGATGATTTTCCCCGCCAGAGCCCCGTGTTTCCCTCTCCAATAACTATTGAACTCTTCATCCGTCAGATCAGGTTTTTTAAAGATCAATGCCATCAGTTTAATCATGCCACCTCCTTCCACAATAATGTGAATCACTTTTGCCTGGGTTCGATCGTATTTGCCAAATCGCCTTTGTTGAATGTTGAGACCCAACCGCAAAGCTTTCGCCGCATCGAAACCCGACTCGGAGTGCCCAAGCAAACGCTCTTCAGCGTCAGGCCGAAGACATCTTGCGGATGCGGTTCAGGTCCAGCTTGCCGGAGGCCCCCCATCCCTATTTGCCAGGAGGAATTTCGAGACTGTCAATGCAAAAGATTTGACCGCATT
Source organism: Deltaproteobacteria bacterium (assembly GCA_029857975.1). The sequence continues at coordinate 408 of JAOUFX010000557.1, forward strand.
CACTAACGGATTTTTCGTTCAATTTTCAAAATCATATCCATCATGCGGTTAAAGAGTTCTAGCACATCCTCTTCTTTGGCTTTATAATCAGGATCCTCCCCTTTGACGGCTTTAGAGCTGTCGGGCTTCCTTTCGATTATCCTGTATCTGGCGTTTATTTCAAATTGGGCAGCTTCTATGCCGCATTTGTTTCTCGCGAAATATGTCATCGTTCCAGGATGGTTAGCGCTAAAATCCTGATTAAACAATGGGGTCTGGAAATCTTTGAGGGCTTTTGCGATTACAGGCATTAGCTCGCGACAGGAGCACTTATCCATATCCTTTTCATTGATGACTCCCACATCAATCTTAAAATTCCTGCTTGGTTTCGCCCCGTGGATATCAACCAGAAATTTTATTCTCTCTTCCTTTATCAGCCTTTTCGCTGCGTCCTTGTATTTTGCTGACTCATCAAAATTAGAGTCTTCTGTTGTCCGGTTTTTTACATAGATAACGTGAGCGCCTGTCATCTGCCCGAGCTTTATCGCTATGGAAGAAGTGTATTCATCCTCTTCCTTCCATAAGCCATTCCTCATGTGCTTTGAGCCATGCGGTGCAGAAATGAGAATAGGGATGTTCCCCTTAATAACCCCGAAATATTCATGGTCTTCTTTCTGATAATCTATTTGCTCAAATTCTATTTTTCTAATCTCTTGCAATAGCTTGTCCATTTTAGCAGGGTAAAGAACATGGCTTTTTATATGTTTTCAATAATGGGAGTGGTCCGGTACGTCCATAAATTCATGAATATCTACCTTGCGAACAATTTAACCAGAAGACCTATTCATTATCAACTTATAAACTTATGGACGCCCCCCTCTTCTTCCTAAAATGTGCCATTGAACAATCAGGAAAATAGCACCGTTTAACCTTCGCATTCCTATCGTCTTAGAAGGATGATTGGGGGTTCAAAAATACCGTTCTAAGGTCCAAAAACAACCTTTTTTCATGGTGTTCTTGTGCAATATCCAATCTTTAGCCAGGTCCGACCCGGATGCGAAAGGACCAGTTTACTACTCTACCCGAAAACGAAAACGCAGAAATGGGGAGAGAAAGCAGATCATGCGACGACAACGGATACTTCGCCCCGGTGCTTGCGTGTAGACCTGACGGTGATCTGAACGTCCTGGCCCAGGGCCACGAGGAAGCTCATTAAGCGTTCAACGGAGAAGGAGCCAGATTGGCCCCGCATGAGGCCCGAGACGTGCGGCTGCTTGATACCCAAAACTTCGCCGGCTTGGGCCTGGGTGAGGCCGCGTTCTTTGATGAGGCGATAAATTTGCAGGGTGAGGCGGGCTTTGAGCTCCTCGCGCGCGGGATTGGCAAAGCCGAGGTCGGCAAAGATGTTGCCGCTGCCTTCTTTGACCCGGATCTTGGCATTCCGTTTCATTTTAGTTGTGCCTTTCTCTGTAATCCTTTTCAGCGGCCGCAAGCCGCTGTCTTATCAAGTCGGTTTCCTTTTTGGGTGTCGCTATGCCCCTCTTTGACTTCTTCTGGAAAGCATGAAACACGTAGATCGCGTCCTCGAAGCGCACCGTGTAAACAGCGCGGTATGCGTCGCCCGCGTAGGGCGCTATGATTTCCAGCACGGACCGGCCGCCGAAACCTTGCAGAGCCTTTACGCTCGGGTATTCTTCACCCCATTGAGCGGCATAAAGGGCCTGCCCAATATCGCGCCGCGCGGGCGCTGGAAAGGCCCTGAGATCCCTTCGGGACGATCCTACCTCCCTAAGAGGCTTCGCCTCCCTTCCCATTTATACCATTATACGTTTATGTGTATATTCAGTCAACAAGTATCGATGAGCAACCCTTCTTCTGTGTAGCGAGCGGTTCAGGCCTTCTCAAAGTTGTCTTTGAACCAACGTCCCGGTTTCGACACCAACGTTTATAAAAGTTTATATGATCCCGGGCCTTACAGCTTTGCTTTCAGCGTATGGGCTGCTATTGCCTCGACAATCCGAGGCCACGCCCCGCTGTGCGGTAGATCGTGACCCATACCCTCGATCAACATAAGTTGAGCTCCCGGGATGGCTTTGGCCGTGTCCTTCCCCCCCTCCACCGGCACAAGAGGATCGCTGGTTCCATGAACCACAAGGGTCGGCACCTTCACGGAAGCGAGGGCGGGCCCTCTGTTACCATGCGTTAGAATGGCAACGAGTTGGCGAGCCATGCCTTGAGGATAATAGCAGCGGTCGTAGCTCTCGGCCATAATCTTGCGGGTCCACTTTTCATCGACCGCAAAAGCGGGCCCGGCGATGGTTTTAAAGAGTCCGAGCATGTGCTCGGTGAAGCCTTCCCGCTCGGCGGGAGGAGGGGTGATAAGAAGCCCGATCACTTCTGGCTTCGGTTGGGGAACTTCAGGATTGCCGGTCGTTGAGTAAATGGAGATCAAACTCAGGACGCGGGAAAGATGCCGAATCGCGATCGTCTGGGCGATCATTCCCCCCATGGACATACCGCAAATGTGGGCCTTCCGAATTCCAAGAGCGTCCAGGAGTCCTACCGCGTCGTCAGCCATATCATCCAGGGTGTACGGCGGCTTAACTGTCTCGCCTTGCATGATTCTCCCGAAGGTTTCAACGAGGTTCGGCACGCCGGCTTCATCGAATTTGGTAGAAAGCCCAACATCTCGGTTATCAAATCGGATCACATAGTGACCGCGTTTGGCCAGATCTTGGCAGAGATCATCATCCCACTGGATCATCTGCCCCCCCAGCCCGATAATCAGAAGAAGCGGTCGGCCTGATGGGTTTCCGAAGGTTTCATACTCGATTTGAATCCCGTTGGCAGTTACTCTGGACATTGCGACACCTCCTTATCGATTTTGTTGGAACCGATTTTTGCTTCTTGTCCCCTCTTTAGCATCTTGTGAAAAAGGGGCCGTTAGTTCAAA
>JAOUFX010000558.1 GCA_029857975.1 Deltaproteobacteria bacterium
TCGGCTTGAGCCTGGTTATTCCATTTCTCCCACTTTACCTGCGAGAGCTTGGCGTCAGTGGAAAGGAATCCGTCAAAATCTGGAGTGGGTTGATTTTTTCTGCGCCTTTCATGGTTTCCGCATTCCTGCAGCCGCTCTGGGGCGTTCTGGGAGACCGGTATGGCCGAAAACCCATGGTGGTAAGGGCCATGATAGGTCTATCCTTGGCCAACTTCTTAATGGGGTTCGCGCAAAGTGCCCCCCAGCTTTTGATCCTCCGATTATTCCAAGGAATTCTTTCAGGGTTCGTCGCCCCCTCCCTGGCTTTGATGGCCTCCTGCGCACCGAAAGAAAAAACAGGGCAAACTTTAGGAACGTTACAAGCTGCCCTCGTCACGGGGATGATCGTGGGGCCTCTCTTGGGCGGGGTGCTAGCCCACTTTATGGGCTATCGGCCTATTTTTTTCTGGACGGCCTTTTTCTGCCTCCTGGGGGCGATCATTGTGATCCGCTTTGTGAAGGAAGAATTTGTCAGCCAAGAGAAAGAGAAAAGATCCAATCTGCGCGAAAATCTCCGTTTTGTTTTCCATTCACCGGAACTCCGAGTCATGCTTTTTCTGCTGATTTTGGTTCAATTTTCGATTGTGATCGTCGCTCCTTTTCTCAGCCTCTACGTGGAATATCTGAAATTCTCTCCGGAATATATTGGCCTGATGACCGGAGTCGTATTCGGGATTACAGGAGTGGCCAATGCCTTTACTGCACCGTTCTGGGGAAAGCGCGCAGACCGAGTCGGCTACCGGAAAATTCTACGCCATTCGCTGATTGGCATAACCTTGTTTTCCCTCCCTCAGGCTTTGGTTACTAATGTCTACCAGTTATTGATCCTCCGCTTTGGGCTGGGCGTCTTTGTTTCCGGAGTCATTCCAACGATCAATATTATTGTCCAGCGTTCTACTTCGGAAAAGGATCGGGGTGGAATTTACGGAATCTTCCAGAGTGGTCTTCTCGTAGGAAATATGGCCGGCCCTTTAACCGGAGGTTTCTTGGCTGCTTCTCTCGGGTTGAGGGCGATTTTCTTAATCACCACGGGAATTTTCTTCCTTGCCGTAATCTGGGAAAGAAGGAATAGACTCGGAAACCTCTGATCTTCCCCTTCCTATTGTATAATTAGGGGAAAAGGGGTTCTAAAACATTTTAAAATATTGGCTCAAGTCTGGTAATTCTTCGAAAATTACTAACCATTTAACAGAGGAAGTAAAACAACCTGGGCTTGTTTCCAGCGATATCTAACAATGAATATCCGGTTGAGTTCCTTGGTGCCCCCGGGGTGACTCGAACACCCGGCACAGGGATTAGGAATCCCTTGCTCTATCCACCTGAGCTACGGGGGCTTATAAATTTTTTGGGACGCAGATTGGCGCAGATGCTCGCTGAAAATAAATTAATCTTAAAATCATTTTATATTAACACGGGGCCGAAAGGTTTCAAGGATTTTCTTGAACGAGAGGTCGAAACTCCAGTTTCATACCCTCCCCTTTTTTTCGCAAGAAAATATTCCCTTTCCATTTCTGGTCATCAGGGTGGGGAAAATCTTTGCGGAAATGGACGCCCCTGCTTTCTTCCCGCATCAATGCGCTTTGCAGGACCATTTCGGCAACGAGGAGGGCGTTTTCTACTTCCATCTTCTCCAGGATTTCCTTCGGGCTTTCTGTCTTGGCCCGGGACAAATCATCTTGTTTTATTCTCTTCAAGGCCTCCAAGGCCGAAGACAATCCGATTTTTTCCCTCAAGATTCCCCCTTCCCTCCAGAGAATCTCCCCAATCTTTTTTCGAATCAATTTTGGTGCCAGACCATCGGCGGAGGTAACCCATTTCTTCTGGAAAGAATCCAGGCGCACGTTAAGCAAATCGTTCGCGCCCTTTACCCAACCCTGCTCGGTAACCCACGCCCCCGCCGCTCTTCCAGCACGATATCCAAAAACAATGATTTCACTCAAGGCATTCCCACCCATCCGGTTGGCTCCGTGAAGCCCGCCGGCGATCTCACCAGCGGCGTAAAGGCCGGTAATCCCCGTTCGCCCATTTTGGTCTACCGCCACCCCCCCGATAAAAAAATGGCACATAGGATAGATCCGCAAAGGCTTTACTGAACCAGATAAGTATTTCATCAGCATATCCCGCTGTCCCCGGACCAGGCTATTCTGCAGCCAATCCTTTTCCGATAGCGACCTCAGGTCGATAAACACCTCCCTTCCTTCCATTTCCTCTTTGATGATAGATAGGGAAAAAGAATCCCTCGAACGGATCGCTACCGGTTTCTCGGTGATCTGATATTTTTTCAGAATATCTTCCCCGATGGAATTGATCACCCTTCCCATATCCGCCAAAGGAGGAGCAATGAGGTAGGCAGGTTTCCCCGGTTCGGATAAGCCCACAGGAATAAACTGGACGAACTCCATATCCCGGAGTGAGCAGCCAGCATGGAAGGCTAACACATACCCATCGCCGGTGGCGCGTACGGGGTTATCATGGCGCCAGTACAAGGCTCCTCCTCCACCGTTGGCAAGAATTACTGCTTTGCTTAAAAAGGCGATCGTCTTTCCCTTGCGAAAATCGAACCCTAATGCTCCCGCGACTTTTCCGGATTCGGTCACCAGTTCAGTGACGATAACCCACGGTAACGAAGAAACTCCCTGCTTCATGGCAGTCTCGGCCAAAATGTTAGCCAAAGGGGCTCCCGCAGCTGTCGGCCTTCCCAGGCATCGATACCTTCCTTTTTGCCATTCTCCTACCAGCCCAAATTGCTCTAATTCCCGGACTCGTTCCGGGGTCTCATTCACTAAAATCTCCACAAGTTCGTTTACATTAACCCCTTTACCTGTCTGAAGGGTTAATGCCAGGTGAGCTTCCGTGGAGAGTCCTCCTGTCGCTAGGGTAAACCCGCCCGCCGACAAATACGTACAGGTGGATTTTCCCATTGGAGTTTTTGAGACCAAGAGGACTTCGGCTCCTTTTTCTCTGGCGGCCAGGGCGGCCCGCATACCTGCGCCTCCCCCCCCAATGACCAGAACATCCGTTTTTATAATTTCCATATGTTTCCTCCACTTTCATGAACAATCTCTCATAAATCAAAAGATTGGCGAGGGCTCACAGGGCCAGGTAATATTTCTTGATGTGTTCGCTTTGTAAAAGATCGCTGGCCTTGCCTTCCAAAGCAATTTTTCCGTTTTCCAGGACATAAACCCGTTGGCTGATTTCTAATGAAAATTGCACATTCTGCTCGACCAGAAGAATAGCCATTCCCCGGCGATTGATTTCCCTTACGGTCTCGAAAGTTTTAATAACCAAGAGGGG
>JAOUFX010000559.1 GCA_029857975.1 Deltaproteobacteria bacterium
ACCCCCGCCTCCAGAGAAGGTAAGGCACTGGGGATTCTCTTCGGTTAATTCCAGTCCCTGGCCTCCCTTACCAAAGAACTGTTTGACCCGTTTCTTCACCTCTGCGGATAAGAGTTTCGTTTTGCCCTCCAGATTGATCATTTACCTTCCCCCCTAATTTTTTCTTGTTTTTTTTGGAATTTGTTTTCTTCCATCAGCGACTCGAAACCTCACTGACCAAACCACTTCTTTTGACCCTCGATGGTAATCCGATACTGGGTGGGAAGGTTGTTAAAAGGATATCCCCAACTCCGAGGCAATCTCCGTATAATGCGGTGCCTGCCCGGTGGCCACCATTCGTTTCATGATCAAATTGAAAATCCGGTCCAGCCTGCTCGGTTCACCCATAAGTCTCCTCCCCTTTGAGTCAGTTCAATCCATTATACACGATCCATCGTGGTGATCAATCACTGTCTACCGCTTGCCTCTAGGGATGACCTATTTTTTCATTTGATGATAGAGTATAATTTCATTTTTGATATCGGAAAAAGAGGAGAATATCATTGGAACCGGTGATTCGAACCATCGATCTTTGGAAACAGTACCCGCCAAGCGGAGGAAATAATTCGGCTGCCCTGCAGGGAACCAATCTGGAAATTGCCGGCGGTGAAGTGGTGGCTTTATACGGCAAGAGCGGCTCGGGCAAAACGACCCTCCTCAACCTTCTGGCCGGTCTCGACCGCCCTACGAAAGGGCGAATCGAAGTGGAAGGACAGGATCTGGAATCCCTCGGGGAGCAAGGCCGAACTCGTTTGCGCCGCCAACGACTGGGTTTCGTCTTTCAATTTTTCAACCTCCTCCCAACCCTAACTGCTTTTGAAAATATATTCCTTTCCCTTGAATTGGCCGGCAAACCGCACCCGGAGGTGGCCCAAAAGGCCTTGGCATCGGTCGGGCTGGAAGAAAAGGGGAATCGGTATCCTCATGAGCTTTCCGGCGGTGAACAACAGCGTGTAGCCGTCGCGCGGGCCATCGTAAAAGAACCGGCCATCATTTTGGCCGATGAGCCTACAGGAAATCTGGACACCCGCACCGGCGAGCAGGTACTCATGCTTTTAACCAGCCGATGCCGGGAATTCGGGACCACTCTGATCATGGCCACCCATAGCCCTCTAACCTCCCGCTTCGCTGACCGCAGGCTGCAGATGATCGACGGCATCATAGGGGAAGAATCCTCCCGGGAGAATCAATCTTGAACATTGTCACCAAAGCCTTTTTACGGTACTTACGCCGGAGGCGCAGCCTGAGCGTTCTGCAGCTCTTGGGAATCGCCTGCGGCGTGGCCGCTGCCGTAGGAATGGCCCTTGCAGCCAAGGCTTCCTTGGCCAGTTTTTCCCAAGCGGTAGAATTTCTCAAAGGCCGGGCAACCCATTCCATCGAACGCCCGGCAGGGCCCATGGACGAAAACCTTCTTGTTCAGCTGATGATCGATCCTTCCGTCGAAACCTTCTCTCCGATAATCGATCGCCGACTCCACCTCGCCAATGGAGAAACCGTCCGTTTGCTGGGGGTAGACCCTTTTCTGGACCGGGCCATCCGGCCTGAATTGGCCCGTTCTCGTCCGGCAGAAGCTGATACCAGGTCCAATGAAGCTTTATCTTTTCTGCTTGACGAAAAGGCTGTTCTTGTTGACCAACAGTTGGCCGGGCAGTTGGAGTTACGGCCGGGAGGTTTTTTAGAAACTTCCCGCGGGAGCCTTCGGGTCGTCGGCACTTTTTCCAACGCCTCCAGTGAGCCTTTAGTTTTGACGGACATCGCTCACGCCCAGAAGCTCTTCGAACTCCCGGGCAAGCTGGACCGGGTAGATCTCATTCTCACCGATGATTCCGCATTCCGTTTCCGCTGGGGCGCCGGTTTTCGGATCCAGTCCGGTCGCCAGCGCCAGGCCACGCTAAGCGACATGCTGCGGGCTTTTCGCCTAAACCTTCAGGCCCTCTCCCTCCTGGCCCTTTTCGTAGGCATCTTTCTCGTCTACAATACGGCAATGTTTACCGTCGTAAGCCGGAGAAAAGATGCCGGGATATTCAGGAGCCTGGGGGCCAGTCGCCGGGAAATCTTCTTCGCTTTTACCACCGAAATCCTCCTTCTGGGATCTTTGGGAGGAGCTCTGGGAGGTCTCGCCGGCTATCTTCTCAGCCGCTTTCTTACTACTTTAGTGGCGGGCACGATCAGCAATCTATATTTTTTCCTCCGACCTGCTCCCCAGGATTGGTCGTGGTGGATTTTGCTGATCAGTGTTTGCCTGGGATGCGGGGCGAGTATTTTGGGGGGACTTTTCCCCTTAGTGGAACTTGTGCGGATGAACCCCATACAGGCTCTTTGGGGCCGGACGGCCATCCAGGGTGCCAAACTCCTGGCCCGGAAAGCCGCACTGGTGGGCTTAGGCATCCTGGCGTTCAGTGGTGTCCTTTTGATCGTTTCCTCCATTCATGTTTATTTCGGCTTTGCCAGTTCTTTTGGGCTGCTGATTGGCATTAGTCTTCTTACGGCCCAGGCTTTAATCTATCTGGGACCGGCATTAAAGTGGTTTCTTTGCCGCTTAAGCGGCCTTGCCGGAAAGGTGGCCGCAGGAAACATCCGCCAAAATCTGGGACGAACGGCCGTGGCTGTCGCTGCTTTCATGGCAGCCCTTTCCATGGCGATAGGGTTGAACTCGATGATCGGCAGCTTCCGTCAATCCCTGATTTGGTGGATGGATACTCAGCTCCAGGCAGATCTTTTTGTCGGTAAAATCGCCGAAATGGAAGTCCCGGAGAGCTTTTATGAGGAAGTCCGGTCTATCCCCGGTTTGGGAGGACTGGATCTCTACCGCAATGTACAGATCATTTACCAGGGAATGCCGACTTATGTTTCCGCCGTTGAAGCATCGGTCCTGCAAAAATATACTCATTTTGGCTGGCTGAAAGGAGGAAATGAAAACTGGGAACCGGTCAAAAAAGGGGGGGTAATTATTTCGGAAAGTTTTTACCGGCGTTTCGGCGTAAAAGTGGGAGATGTAATCACCCTCGATGGCATCCATGGCCCAGCCAATTTGAAGGTGGCTGCTGTTTTCTACGATTACACCTCCGAACACGGCGTGATCATGATGGACCGCTCCACCTACCTCCGCATCTTTAACGATCACACGATCAATACCCTGGGGGTTTTTGTGGATGCCGATAACCCCCGCCGCCGGGAAATCCTGGATGAAGTAAAGCAGCGGGCAATCGATCGAGGATTGCCGGTATTTACCCGGGATCAACTCTGGAAAAACATCTTGTCTATTTTTGACAGCACCTTTGCCGTAACCC
>JAOUFX010000018.1 GCA_029857975.1 Deltaproteobacteria bacterium
ACGGGCCTACGATGCTTTTGTGGAGGTATTTGATTTTCCTGCCTTGGGGATGGAATTGGATTCTCACCAAGTGGGGAATTCGGAATATGACCCCAAGGCGATGATGAAACTTTTGGTTTATGGTTATTCGTATGGGGTCATGAGTTCCCGGAAACTGGAACAGGAGACCCATTAGAAATTGGCTTTTATATGGCTTATGGGTGGGTTGAAACCAGACCACAAGACCATCGCCGAGTATCGGCGCAAGAACAAGAGGGCGCTCAAGAAGGCGCTGAAGCAGTGTGCGGGGTTATGTATCCATTTAGACCTGATAGCTGGCAATGCGTTGTTTGTAGATGGGGCCAAGGTTCGGGCCAATGCTTCGCGTTCGAAGACGCACGATCGGGGGTACTATGAGCAGCAGATATCCGGGATCGGAGGTCGCATTGAGCAGTTGTTAGAGGAATGCGAAAAGGTCGACCAGGAAGAAGAGGGAGAGGGCTCCTGGGTGGCTATGGACAAAGGGTTGGCTAACGAGAGCCGTTTAAAGGGCAAGATTTAGGAGGTTCGAGAAATCTTGCGGGAAAGGGGTGGAGAAACGATCAATCTGACCAATCCGGACTGTGCGGTGATGCATAGTACTCAGGGGAGCCATGCGAGTTATAACGTACAGAGTGCAGTGGATGAGAAACATGGCTTGATTGTGCATGCGGAGGCGGTGAGCGAGACCAGTGATGTGAATCAGTTTGCCCGGCAGATTGAGCAGGCGAAAGAGGTGTTGCCGGAGCCCTGTAAGGTAGCCTGCGCGGATGCGGGGTATGCCGATACGGAGGAGTTGGGGAAGATTGGGAGGGGATGACTTGAAATTATATGCCAGCCGGTCTAGAATTCTTCTAGATCCAGGATGACCATGAAGATGACCCGTTCGACTCCGATCGACAAAAAGGCCGCCTCCCCCAGCCCGGCGGAGAAGATTCAAAACTTATCCCATCAGATTATGCAGTATGCCGACCAAGGTATGCAGAGGGTGCACTTCCAGCAGGAGGCCTCGAAGCTGATTGGTGAATTTTCAGGATGTGATGCGGTTGAGCTTTGGATCAAAGAACATGGGAAGTATTTTCGTTGCGCAGCGAAAAAACGCCCGCATCGGTCCTTTTCCTTTGAATTTAGAGCTTATTCGATTGATGAGAAAGGGGAAGTTCTCCCGGAACCGGGCCACAATGCAGGGCTGACACATCTGTGTAGACAGGTGTTGCGCACCGGGAAAGCGCATCTTGAGGATTTAGCCTCCCAGGGTGACTATTCATCCCTGGCCTTGATTCCGATCCTGGCTGATTCTCAAAACATCGGACTTCTGGTTTTAAAGAGCAAACGCGCAAACTTTTTCTCTGCTGATGGAATAAAGCGCTTTGAGAGCCTGGCCCAAAGTCTGGGGATCGCCCTGGTCCACCGCCGGGTCCAGGTGGATCTGCGCGAACGAGTGAAGGAACTGACCTGTCTTTATCGTATCGCCCGCCTGCTCGCGCAGCCCGGAATATCGCTGGAGGAATTTTTGAAGAATGTCGTGGAGATTCTTCCTCAGGCCTGGTTATACCCGGAAATGGCCGTAGCCCGGATCATTCTCGATGGCTGTTCTTATAAGAAGACAGGTTTTCGGCAGGGAAGATATCGGCAAAAAGCCGATATTATCGTGGGGGAACAAACACGGGGCACGATGGAGGTGTTTTACACAGAGGCCAAGCCGGAGCTTGACGAAGGGCCATTCCTGAAGGAGGAAAGAAACCTTATCGATACCGTCGCGAAAGAGGTAGCGAATATCATTCGGCAAAAAGAAGCGGAGGTTGAACAGACTCAGCTCCAGGAGCAGCTTCGCCACGCTGACCGATTGGCCACCATCGGCCAGCTGGCCGCCGGGATCGCCCATGAGTTGAATGAGCCACTGGGAAACATTCTGGGATTTGCCCAGCTGGCCAGGAAATGCCCGGGACTTCCGGACCAGGTCGAACGAGATCTCGATAAGATATTAACTTCCTCCTTGAATGCCCGGGAAATTATCCGGAAGATTTTGATCTTTGCCCGGCAAATGCCCCCCCAGAAAAGAATGGTGAATCTGAATCAACTGGTCGAAGAGGGGCTCCGTCTTTTCGAGCCCCGGTTTGCCAAGGAGGGAATCGAGATGGTTTGTTCTCTCCGCCCGGACCTGCCAGAAATAGAAGGAGACCCAGCCCAGCTGAACCAGGTTTTGGTCAATCTGATCGTCAATGCGCTGCAGGCCATGACCGGGGGAGGAAGGTTGAAGGTAGAAACCTGCAAAGAAAAAGAGGAAATTTGTCTTCTCATCGAAGATACGGGTATGGGCATTCGGGGGGAAGATCTAAAAAAAATTTTTATCCCCTTTTTCACGACGAAAGATGTTGGCCAGGGTACGGGGCTGGGTTTACCCGTAGTTCACGGGATCGTATCTTCCCATGGGGGTTCGATCCAGGTGGATAGCAACCCCGGCGCGGGCACGAAATTTGATATCCGCTTGCCGGTAAAGAGGTAAACGATTACTCAGAAAATCGCAGAGTGCATAGCGCAGAGCGCACAGCAGAAATACAAAAATCCAATTCGTTTTTCATAGTTGGCCGGTGGCCAAGAGGTGATGGAAAATTAGCCAGTGTCCATCCGGAAACTCCCTATCCCCTTGCAGGAGAGGGGAACGAATTGAATCTTAATGGTTCTTGGGTGACGGTCCCGTCATGAATGATTGCGTAGAAAATAACAGCCTTTCAGGGCCGCGGGCCAGGAAGATTTTTCCCGTCCGGGTGGGATTGGCGGGTGTCGAGCCTGTCATGATGATTACGGAGAAAGATGAAAATGAGATCTTCGGATGAAAAGGAACGGATCCTGCTGGTCGATGATTCCCCGGATACCCTGGAAATGCTCCAGAGAATCCTGACGTTCCACAGATACCGTGTGTTCACCGCCTCTGGAGTTGCCCAGGCGATCCAAATACTGGATACAACCCCCATTGATCTAGTCATCACCGACCTCAAAATGCCCGGGGTCGGTGGCCTCGACCTGATCCGGCATGTCCGGGAGAATTTAAAAGAAACCGAGGTGATGATGATCACCGGGTATCCCACGATCGAAGGGGCCGTCCAGGCCGTTAAGACCGGGGCCGAAGAGTACCTGACCAAGCCCTTCACCGACGAAGAGTTGGTTTCTGCCGTTCGCCGCGCTCTTGGCAAACTCCGGCTGCGCAAAGCGACCGAGGTCCGCTTCGACCCCCCCCTGCCATCATCCCATGGTCTCATCGGCCAATCCGAACCCATGGAGAAGGTTTTTCGTGCTGTTGGGAAGGTCGCCTCAATCTCCGCCACCGTCCTTCTCTCCGGGGAAAGTGGCACCGGCAAGGAGCTCATTGCCCGGGCGATTCATTACAACAGTACTCGGTCATCGGCCCCCTTTGTTCCGGTTAACTGCGGAGCCATCCCGGAAGGACTGCTGGAAAGCGAGCTGTTTGGCCATCTCAAAGGGGCCTTTACGGGGGCGGTTGAAACCCGGGCGGGCTTCTTTCAAACCGCCGACGGCGGTACGATTTTCCTGGATGAGATTGGTGAGACAAGCCTGTCGATGCAGGTAAAACTCCTGCGGGTACTCGAAGATAAGGAAGTTTGCATGGTCGGTTCCACCCGCTCCCGAAAAGTTGATGTAAGGATCCTTGCTTCCACCAACAAAGACTTGTTGAGTTTGGTCCAGAAGGGAAAATTTCGGGAGGACCTGTTTTTCCGCCTCAATGTTATCACCATCGAAATTCCTCCCTTGCGCGAGAGGGGAGGTGACAATCTGCTTCTGACCCAGCATTTTGTAACCAAATTTTCCAGGGAGTTGGGTAAACCCACACCTCGATTTTCCGATTCGGCCTTGCAGGTTTTAAGAAATTATCACTGGCCGGGAAATGTGCGGGAATTGGAGAATGTCATTCAGCGCCTGGTGCTCATGACGGATGGGGAATGGATCGAGGTCCCGGACCTGCCATCCCTGATGCGGTTTTCCGCCTTGCGCCAAAGCGGACCGTACCATACTCTGGCTGAAATAGAGGCAGAATATATTCGTACCGTCCTCGCAAGCGTAGGAGGCAACAAGACCAGAGCAGCAGAGATTCTTGGGATCGACCGCAAGACATTGCGAGAGAAGCTGAGTAAGATCGGGGAAAATCCCGGCCTTAACCCAGAAAAACGGGGAGATTTACCCCGGTGATTCAAATCTCCTCGATAAAATCATTGCCTCCTGAGCGATCCTTTTCCGTTTCCCTCTCTCATGCTACGGATTTTCTACCCTCCCCAATTGCTTGATTCTCTTGCATATCTCTTCTCTTTGGAAATCCATAAGCGGCCTTCGGTGAATTCCTCAACTGAACGGCAAGAAGATTGCTTCATGGCCCATTAGTCCGGTGCCAAATAAGGTATTGAACCGCGGAGTTCACAGAGATGTCCTATGTGTCCTCCAAAAGAGTAATAAAAAGCAGCGTCAGTAATAGGACCGGTGAAACATATCCGTGCATCGGGCTTTCAAGTTTTTCTATGGCTCATAAACTATGGGTACTCTGGGCATCTAGAGTCATATCCTGTGCCTTCCAGGTTCGTTCGACATTAGAAAAAATAGGATAGGTATCCAATTATCTACGAACTTCAGATAATAGATGAGCTTAAAAATTTAAAGGGCACAGAGGGGAGGAAAGGATAATTTTTTTGACACAAATTTCATAAGGTCTCTGTACTACTTACGTTCAAGCTTTGAAAATTTTGTTTAAGCATGTTTTTAATTTTATTTATGTTTATCCGTTGTTATCTGTGCCCTAATTGTTTTTTTAAGATCTTTCTTTATATCTCTGCGGCCTCTGCGGTGAATGGATTTTGGTTGCGGCTCTGCCGCGCTGTGTCCTCCGCGGTTAAATTTTGACAATACCTTGAATAAACAAAGGAGATTCAAAATGAAGAAGGCCGCCTATCCTGTCCAGAAGAAAAACCAAGCAAGACCTTCTATGGATGGAAAGGGAGCACTGGGATTATGTTCTTCTTGTCAATCGGGGGCAGACTGCACTTATAATCGGGACCCCCGTCGTCCGATTTTGCAATGTGAAGAGTTTGAGGGAATCGTTCCTTCTCCGGTTGAAATGATCGTTCCCCGGAATATCCCGCTAACGAAATTTCGGAAGAATCCTTTGCCTCCCCATGATCCCTTTCAAAATTATAAGGGTCTATGCAGTACCTGTGAGGAAAGGGCCACGTGTATCTATCCAAAACCTGAGGGAGGCGTATGGCACTGTGAAGAATATCGATAGAGAGCCAGGAAGATCTTCCCTTTCCATAAAGAGAATTTCGAAGTGAGATCACTATGAATCCCGAGCATATAGAGAAAATTATAGAGGATCACCGCGGGGGGAATCAGACCGGACTCATCTCGATCCTTGAAGAAATCCAGGCCAAGTACAGCTTCCTTCCAAAAGAGGCCTTAAGGATTGTGGCCCAGAAGATGGGATGTTCTCTGGTGGATCTCTACGGCGTTGCAACCTTCTATAAGGCCTTCAGTCTAAAACCGAGGGGGAAACACCTGATCTCGGTCTGTCTGGGCACGGCCTGCCATGTTCGCCGAGGGGAAAAGATCGCCTCTGAATTCCAGCGTCAGCTGAGAATAAAACCCGGGGAGACGACCCCGGACAATGAGATCTCGCTGGAAACGGTGAACTGCCTCGGTGCCTGCGCTCTGGGGCCGATCGTCGTTGTGGATGGACACTACTTTTCGAACGTAACCTTTCATAAAGTGAAAGAGATCATCCATCAAGCCCGGGTCGGTCTCGATCGCGTCGATATCCAGTTCGATGAAAGGACCTTTCCGGTTGAGGTGAGCTGTTCGCGCTGCAACCACAGCCTCATGGATCAGAGCAAATATATTGATGGTTATCCATCGATTCGAGTGACGGTATCCTTCAATCTGAAGCATGGATGGCTCAGGTTGTCGTGTCTTTACGGCAGCTTCTCCGTTGAGCATGAATATGAAATTCCAAAGGATGCAGTGGTGAACTTCTTCTGTCCCCATTGTCATGCGGAGCTGAAAAGTTCCTCAAGTTGTGTAGAATGCGGGGCCCCGATGGTTCCCCTGTTAGTACGCGGAGGGGGCGGAATGGTACAGATCTGTTCTCGCCGTGGATGTAAGGGACACATGCTCGATCTGACCGGGGTCAATTTTTGAGGGGAGAGTCCACCGTGCGGCATAGCCGCAACCAAAAGCTTTTAGCCGGTAGCTCGTAGTTTTAACGAAAGGATTTGGTTAATGGGCCCTTAGGCGCTTACGAATGAAATTGTGCGCCAAATGGCAACAAAATTCTGTTTCGTTCCTCGTCTTAGGGGCAATTCATGAATTGCCCCTACAGGGCCAAGGGAAAACTTCCTTGGTTCCGGCTATGCCGGGTTAGAAGCTTAGTGCCAAACTAAAACCAACATGTTGGTAACAAGTAAATCTCCGATTTTCCTCTCGTGCCCCCTCACCCCATCCTCTCGCCCGGGTTGGGGAGAGGGGAGGGTGAGGGGAAAATTTCGAATATCTTTGGCTAGAATTTTAATAGAATTTTGAGATTTTGCCCGTTAGTCGTACGGGAAGAAGGGACAAAGTTAAAAGGGCTGTTCATGGAGAGACTCAAATCAATCGATGAATTTTTCCTGCTTCGGGATCGGCTGAGGGCCGATCGAAATCCCGATCTTCCGACCATTGTTATCCCCGCAGGGACCTGTGGGCAGGCGAGTGGGGCCAATGACCTCATTCGCATCACCAAAAGAGAACTTCTGGATAAAAGACTGACCGAAAAGATCCAACTTCGTATCACGGGATGCCATGGATTCTGTGAAATGGAACCATCCGTCCGGATCGAACCCGGGGGAACATTCTATCCAAAGGTCAGTCCCAAGAATATGGCGAGCATCATCGAGGCGGTGGCGAAAGGACGGGTCCTCAAAGAATTACTCTTTGGAAACCGAGAAACTGGAACCCCGATTGAAAAGCAGGCCGACATCCCCTTCTTCAAAAACCAGGTGCGAACCCTGCTGAGTCGAAATGAGAAGGTCGACCCGATTCGTATCTTCCATTACATCGGAAACGATGGCTATTCAGCCATGGCCAGGGTCCTCTCCGGGAAGGATCCTCGCTGGGTGATCGAGGAGATCAAATCATCGGGACTCAGGGGCCGGGGAGGTGCGGGTTTTCCGACGGGCCTGAAGTGGGAGATGCTGTCCAAACAGGCGAGCCGAAATGGAAAATTCGTCGTCTGCAATGCCGACGAAGGCGATCCCGGTGCCTACATGGATCGGAGCGTTCTCGAAGGGAATCCCCACAGTATCATCGAGGGGATGATCATCGGTGCGTATGGGACCGGAGCCACAGAAGGGATTGTCTATGTTCGGAATGAATATCCCCTGGCCATCAAACATCTGTTAATCGCTCTCCGGCAGGCCACTCAATTTGGGTTTCTGGGGAAAGATATCTTAGGGACCGGATTCTCATTGGACATCAAGGTCATGAGAGGAGCCGGCGCATTCGTATGCGGTGAGGAAACGGCCTTGATCAAATCGATCGAAGGAAAGATGGGGGAACCGAGACAACGTCCACCCTTTCCCGTCGAGAGAGGAGTCCACGGCCAACCCACCCTGATCAATAACGTGGAGACCTGGGCTAATATCCCCGTGATCATCGGTCTTGGAGCCCAGGAGTTTGCTAAGGTGGGCACAAAGGAGAATGCCGGGACCAAAATCTTCAGCCTGGTTGGAAAAATCCGGAATACCGGACTCGTCGAGGTGCCGATGGGCATCACCATTTCGAAGATTGTAAACGAAATTGGTGGAGGGTCCGTCAATCAGACGAGGATTAAGGCCATTCAAACCGGGGGGCCCTCGGGTGGCTGCATCCCCGCCGAGATGTTTCATCTCCCCATCGACTATGAAAGTTTGACCCAGGTGGGTTCCATCATGGGCTCCGGCGGGATGATCGTCATGGATGAACATACCTGCATGGTCGATGTGGCCAAATACTTTATGAAATTTTTAAAGGAGGAGTCCTGTGGCAAATGTTTCATCTGCCGTAAGGGGACACAGAGAATGCATGAGATCCTCGATGATATCTCCAGCGGTAGAGGGAAGCTCGAACATCTATCCCTCCTGGAAGAACTGGGCTCTGTGGTAAAGGATACCTCTCTCTGCGGTCTGGGGCAGACTTCACCGAATCCGGTTCTTTCCACCCTGCGCTACTTTCGGGATGAATACCTGGAGCACATTCAGAATCGGCAATGCCTGGCAGGGGTATGCAAGGCGCTCATTACCTACTCCATCAATCCAAATTGCTCGGGCTGTCAGCTCTGCCTGAAGGCCTGCCCCGCCGAAGCCATCCATGGAGAGAGGAAAGAACCTCATATTATTGATGCCGAGAAATGTAACAAATGTGGTGCCTGTAAGAGTGTCTGTCCATTTGATGCGGTAGAGGTCAGATCAGGAGGGGGATCCGTCGATTGGGAGCGAGGAAGGATGGGATGATCACTTTTTATATGAATGGTTTAGAAGTTACGGTTGAGGAGGGAATGACCATCCTGGAAGCCGCAAGGTTCTTGGGACTGCCCATTCCCACCCTCTGCCATAAAGACGGTCTTTCCCCCTATGGCTCCTGCCGTCTCTGTGTGGTGGAGATCGGAGACGGATTAAAGGCCAAACTGGTCTCCTCATGTACCTACCCCATCGAGGAGGGGCTTCGGGTGCGCACAGCATCCTCCCGGGTCATGAAGGCTCGCCGGGTGATCCTCGAACTTTTTCTGGCCTCCTGCCCCCAATCCAAGACGATCCAGGATCTGGCCTCGGCTCATGCGGTTCAGCAGCAACGGTTTAAACAGGAGTATGAGAACTGTATCCTCTGTGGTCTCTGCGTCCGCATGTGCGAGGAACAGATGAGGGCCAAGGCCATCGGTTTTCGCAGCCGGGGTGAGAAGAGAAGTATCGGAACTCCCTTCGACATCCAGTCCGAGGAGTGCAGGCAATGCGGGGCGTGCCTCTATATCTGCCCCGCCTGTCAGCTTCGCTGTACCTATACCGAACCCGAGAGGCCGATCTGCGGAGGCTGTGCCAATCTTCCTCCTCCCTGCCTGGAAAAGGAAGGGTTCGGAGACCTGATGTGCTACATGACGCCTTGTGTGGCCTGCGAGATTCGAAAAGAAGATAGAAAGGAGTAATCAAGAATGAATCATACCCTTTCCCGAGTGAATTCTTCAGCGGCGACCCTAACCAAAAACCGGACCGAAGGGTCGGTTGTCCCTGCTTCGGGCATGTGCGTCACATGTGTGGATGGTTGTATTGGAATGTGCGAGATCGGAAAGTCCGCCTACCGGGGACCCGAGGTGATCTATCCTCAGCCCTTCGGAGTGATCACGACGGCAGCGGAAAAGAATTTCCCCGTGGATTATTCCCATTTTAATATCATGGGCACGGTGATCGGAGCCCACGGAATCGAGGCGGACAGCGACAAGGCCATCTTCCCGGCCGTGAACCTGGAGGTTACGATCGGACAGGATCGGGGCCTGAAATTCCGTTATCCCTGGATCATCTCAGCGATGGGATCAACAGATGTGGCCAAGAACAACTGGGATGGGCTGGCCATCGGTTCAGCCATCGCCGGAACAGGATTAACCATCGGCGAGAATGTGGCCGGCATGGACCCAGGAGCGGTGATTCGCAGTGGGCGGGTGGTCGATACGGTAGACTTAAAACGCCGGGTTCGACTCTATCAGGAATATCAGCGCGATGACTATGGGGCGATCATCGTCCAGGCGAATGTGGAGGATACCGGACTGGGGGTTCATGAGTATGCCATTGAAAAATTGGGGGTCCAGTGTGTCGAGGTTAAATGGGGACAGGGAGCCAAGGACATCGGCGGGGAAGTGAAGATTCGAGACCTGAAAAAAGCCCAAATCCTGAAGGAGCGCGGTTATATCCTTCTGCCGGACCCGAATGACCCAGATGTGATCCGGGCTTTTGAACGGGGAGCCTTCAAGGAATTTGAAAGGCATTCCCGGGTGGGGATGGTCACGGAAGAATCCTTCGCCAAGCGAGTAGAAGAGCTGCGCCGGGCCGGGGCGAAATATATTTTTCTTAAGACCGGTGCCTACCGGCCGGCGGATCTGGCCCGCGCCCTCATATTCGCCACCCGGTACAAACTGGAACTTCTCACGGTCGATGGAGCGGGAGGAGGAACGGGCCTGAGCCCCTGGCGCATGATGAACGAATGGGGTATCCCGCCAGTGGAACTACACTCTCTTCTCCATCAATACGCGAAACGGCTTGTGGAGAAGGGCTATCAATTGCCAGCCCTGGTCGTGGGAGGGGGCTTCGCTTTTGAGGACCAGATCTTCAAGGGGCTGGCTCTGGGCGCCCCCTACGTGAAGCTCATTGGAATGGCCCGGGGACCTATGGCTGCCGCCATGGTTGGCAAGACTATCGGCCGGGCCATTGAAAACCATGAGGTTCCCATCTACATCGAGCGGTTCGGCCAGACGAAGGATGAAATTTTCGTGACGGCCAGTTCATTGCGTAAAGAATTAGGCGATGCCGAATTTGAAAAAATACCGACCGGTGCTCTTGGTTTATATACTTACTTTGAACGCCTGGCCCAGGGGCTTCGGCAGTTCATGGCGGGCAGTCGCAAGTTTTCGCTGGAGCATGTATCGCGAAATGACATCGCTGCTCTGACCCCGGAAGCCGCAGCCGTGAGCGGA
The DNA here is from genome assembly GCA_029857975.1 of Deltaproteobacteria bacterium. The sequence continues at coordinate 10,769 of JAOUFX010000018.1, forward strand.
ATCCCCTATATATTGGATGCGGACCGATGGGAAGTGGATAAAATTCTGAATTCCCGATAAAATTCCACCTCCCGACGCAGTTTTCAAAAGGCCCGGAGGAGTGATGGGTCTTTTTTACTTCCCTTCATCTGTCCACGCCGCTAAATCGTATCTATACACAGCGTCATTAATAAGTTCGCCTAAAAATTGTAGGTGCGTCATTTATGACGCCCGCAGGAAGGGCTTGATGAATCAAACCTCTACAGGTCTGCGGCGTTATTTAAGTTGCCACATATAGCTAAATTATCGATTCCTAATTGCAATAGTCAAAATCCTGGACAAGCATCTGGGCAAGCGTCGTCTTACCGGACTGCCGGGGTCCGGTAAGAAGCACGATTTTCCGGGAAAGGTCGTTCTTAATATAGGGGATAAGCAATCGGTCCATGCCGACCATCTACCGCCGTATAAGCTCCGCCATCATCCCCAAGCTTTTTGAGGGCCAAAGAGCTGGTTTATTTAAATTTGGGCATGGATTTTATGGTCACGAAAGAAAAGTCATCTTGCTTGCCAGACGACTTTCCTTCCGTGCCCTTGTAGGGCTTTCATCGAAAATTTGATCAACGAATTTGGAGAGGATCCATGTTTTTTAAATCATTCTTTTTTAGGAGGGCTAGCCGAGAAGAAAAGGTCGGCGTAATCGCATGCGGCTGAACTTTTGGTGTGTTGAGAGTTGATGTAAACCAAGACCGTCCCCACTAACGGAGGCTCTTCCTGGAAGAGCTTTTGGTAATCTTCATAAACATTGCGCGTCTCACAAATCCACTGGTCTAACTTGGCCGGTCCGCTCTGAAGGACGACGTACTTCATCTTGCTGTAAGCCGTGCTCGTTCCGGAAAGCCCAACTGGCGCTTGCGTGTCCCAGATATAGCCCATGGACCTGGAATTGATCATGGTGGGAAGTTTGGGAAACACCACGTAAATTTGCCCGGCCTGATCATCCGTTTCCCTTTTCCTGATATCTCCGCCCTGGGGAAGTTTGGTGGCTCTCCAGCGCCAGGAAAGATAAGGGTATTTGCGGATGTCAAAGGACAGTTCTTTTTTCAACCCGAAGGTATCGCCGGCCGAATGGAGACGCAAAAAATGTCGCTCCTTCTCTTGCTCCAAGGTAATCTTGGAATTGTTCCCCGGTTCCTTTTCCAGGTTCCAACCGACCGGGATCCCTTTGGCGTCTAACCCCCCTGCAAAGCGGTCTACCATTAGGGTTCCTTTTTCCTCGGCTCCTGCTGCTCCGGTGCCCACCCCAAGAAAAACCAGAAGAATGATGATTCCCCGCTTCAAGTCCCTTTTCTCCCCTTTCTTTTTATCCCACCTCATCGTAAGCCCGGCGCTTGAATTTCACGCCCAACTCCTCTTCGGCCAGCCGGCGGCAGGCTTCGACGTCAACCCCCGGCATGGCCACGATGGTAGCCACAACTTCAGGAATAACTTTTTTCGCCTCCCGGATAAAATCGAGTATCCCGCGGAACCCTTCCTCTCCGAAGGGGGAGCGACAGAGGCGCTGATATTTTTCGGGGCTTTCAGCATTTAAACTGACCGATACCGCATCCACCAAACCCTGCAATTCGGGAAGGATGTTCCGGCCATAGACCAGGTTCGCCTGCCCGTCGGTATCGATACGTACCCGGCCCCCTTTTTTCTTTAATTCCGCGGCAACGGTTTTGGCTGTTTCCAGGCGGAGCAAGGGCTCACCAAAGCCGCAGAAAACGATTTCTTGATACCTTTTGGGGTCCCCGACAGCCTGAACCAATTCCTCAGCACTGGGTTCGCGGTCTAGCTCCAGGTCATGTCCTTTGACGACGTAGGAGGCGTTCTTGGCGCAAAAAGTGCAACGATTAGAACAACGGTTGGTGAGGTTTAAATACAAAGAATGGCGGATGGGGTAGACGATCTTCCCTTTGGGAAGCTCCTCTCCGATCCCGAAAAGAGCCCGCGCATTCATAGATGTAATTCGGCATACATCTTCAAAGCTCAAGCCTTTCAGCGCGGCCACTTTTTCAGCCGTATTCCGGATGAAAGCAGGCTCATTCCTCTTCCCGCGGTAAGGCGCCGGTGCCAGGTAGGGACAATCCGTCTCCAGGAGGATCTTTTCCAGGGGAATAGACCGGACAACATCTTGCTGGGTGGTTGATTTTGGGAAAGTCACGGTCCCCGGGATGGAGATAAAAAAACCCATCTGGATGACTTTTTTAGCGAGAGGAACGTCGCCGGAGAAGCAATGAAAAACACCTTTCCATCGGCCGTTTCCTTCGTCCCTTAAAACATTCAGGATCTCCTCATGGGCATCCCGGTCATGCAGAATTATGGGGAGTTCAAGCTCCTTCCCCAATCTCAACAGCTCCCGGAACCTGGATAGCTGCACTTGACGGGGGGAATGGGTCCGGTAGAAATCCAGCCCGATCTCTCCAAAAGCTACCACTTTCTTTTCTTTGGACAGACTGCGGAGTTCGGCATAGTCCCCCTCACGGATGTCCTTGGCCTCATGAGGGTGAATGCCGACGGACAGAAACACCGACTCATTTTTTTGGGCGATTTCTAAAGCTTTATGTACATCCGGAATCGTGGTGGCCACGGTGATGATATGGCGCACCCCTGCTTCAACGGCTCGGCCGATAACCCGAGCGCGGTCTTTATCAAAATCCTTCATTTCCAGGTGAGCATGAGAATCGATAATCATATTCAGAAACCTTTAACTACAGGGTTCTAAGGGTCATGGGTTCAAGGGTCCAAGGGTTTTTAAATTTTTCACTAGACCCCTTGACTCCGGGGATCCTCGAACCCTATTCTTACAATTCTCCCAGTTCCTTTAAAAATTCCCTCAATTTAATCAACTTCATATCCCGTTCTTTCATAATTTCTTCGGTGGATCGGCCGCCGTATTCGAAATAACCGCTGCCCGTTTTAACGCCCAGTTTTCCCTGGGCCACCAAGCGATCCACAGTCTTGGATTGGGTCTGCTGGGGGGGTATTTTATAGGTAGCGTTACTCAATATTTTCTGGGACAAATCCAGACCGGTAAAATCCATGCGTTTCACCAATCCCAGGATGGGTATGCGCAGGCCAAAGCTGGCCTTGGTGGCTGTATCAATATCCCCGGCCGAGGCATAGCCGTTGTCCAGCAGAAAAAGGACTTCATTGCCCAGGGCGCTCTGCAGGCGATTGGCAATGAACCCGGGGAGAAATTTGGAAATAACGATGGGTTTCTTGCCCACGGCGATGATCAGGGCCTGCACCACTTCCACGGTTTCTTGGGAGGTCGC
>JAOUFX010000560.1 GCA_029857975.1 Deltaproteobacteria bacterium
TGAACAAATTGGGATCTTTGGCGTAGTAGGTTGCGTAGGGGTTGGACCCGGGATGACTGTCCGGGATTATTACACGGAAAATCAGGTCATCATGGCGAGCTTTGGCTGCAGCGGGGTGACCAACTGGATTCAGCCTTTCAATAAATATATCTTCCCGATCTTCCCTCTCTATATCGACGAGGCCTTCTTCTTGACCCGATATTTCTATGAGAAAATGAACTTGACTAAAATTGCCATGTTCTACCAAAACGACGACTATGGAAAACAAGGCGTGGAAGGCGTGGAGCGATACGTAAAAGCGAAGAACCTGCAACTGGTGGCCACTCTCTCAGCTGAGGTAACGGATCGGGATTTGAGTTCTCACGCTTTAAAATTGAAAAATTCCGGAGCCCAGGCGGTGGTCATGTGGGCCATGCCTACCCATGGAGCATTGCTCCTGGCCGAATGTGCCAAGATCGGCTACAAACCCCAGTTTGGAACCAGCAGCACGCTTTCCGACGGCCCCCTCATGATGAAAATCACCAAAGGGCTCTGGGCCGGGATGATCCATTCCAACTTTGGAGAAGTCCCGGATTCGAATCACCCTCTGATGGTCAAATATCGGGCCTGGCACAAAAAATATGAGCCCAAGGAGAGGTGGGGAACTTTCTATTATGCGGGGATTCTGTTTGCTGAACCCTTTGCTGAAGGCCTGAGGCGAGCAGGAAAGAAATTAACACCGGAGACTTTCGTCAAGGCCATGGAAACCCTAAAAGACTGGCGGGGGATTGGCCCGCCCATCACCTTTACCCCAAAGGACCACCAGGGCGCTAAACACATTTTCTTGGGACAGGTTCAGCCGGACGCAAGTATCAAGAAACTCACAGAGTGGATTCGTATCACCTATTAAAACTTTTTGAGGAGATAGGGAAATAGGGAAATGGGGTGATAGGGAGAGAAATTCTCCCTATCACCCTAACTCCTCATCTCCCCAACGAGAAACAGAGGCAAACATGGCCCATTTAAAGGCCGAGAACTTATCCATAAGTTTTGGAGGATTGAAAGCACTGAGCGGGGTGACCTTCGAGGTTAAAAAAGGAGAGATTTATTCCGTCATCGGCCCCAACGGGGCAGGGAAGACCACGGTTTTTAATTGCATCAGCGGCATCTATAAGCCCAGCAATGGGAAAATATTTTTTAAAGATCTGGATATTACCCCTTTAAAGCCCCATCAAGTGGCGGAGGTTGGGATTGCCCGCACCTTCCAGAACATCGAGCTCTTTGCCCACATGACCACCATGGATAATTTGATGCTGGGCAGGCATACCAAGTTGAAGACAGGGTTATGGGCAGGGGCGACTTTCTTAACGGCCCATTCCAAAGCTGCCCGGGATGAGATCCAGAACCGGGAGATCGTGGAAGAGATCATCGACTTTCTGGAACTGCAGGCCTCCAGGAACCAATTGGTGGTCAACCTTCCCTACGGCATTCAAAAATTAGTCGAATTGGGAAGGGCTTTAGCCCTGGAACCCGAAGTGCTGCTATTGGATGAACCATCCGCGGGCATGAACCTGGAGGAAAAGGAAAACCTCATTTTTTCCATCCGGGATATCCGGGACGATTTTGGAATTACCGTGCTGTTGGTGGAGCACGACATGAATTTGGTCATGGGTATTTCCGATCGGGTTCTGGCTTTAAATTACGGTCAGGTGATCGCCGAAGGAATTCCCCAGGAGGTTCAAAAACATCCCGAGGTATTAAAAGCCTATTTGGGAGGGGGGTAGAGAATTGGGGAGCATCTTACAGGTAAAAAATATTGAAACTCTTTACTACGGGTTGATAAAAGCGCTCCGGGGAATCTCCTTGGATATTCAGGAGAGAACCATTTCCGTGGTCCTGGGGGGAAATGGCGCGGGTAAGACGACTACCCTGAAGACGATTATGGGGCTTTTAGAGGATCAGCCGGATAAAGGAACCATCGAGTTTATGAGCAAGAGAATCGATGGCCTGGATGCGGAGGATATTGTCAACCTGGGCATTGCCATGGTCCCGGAGGGAAGGGAAGTTTTCCCCGAACTGACGGTGCAGGAAAATCTTTGGATGGGGGCTTACATCCGCAAGGATCGGGGTGGAGTTAAGGAAGACTTAGACCGGGTGATCCGCTATTTTCCCATCCTCAAAGAGCGCTCTGCGCAGCAGGCCGGGTACTTGAGCGGCGGCGAACAACAGATGTTGGCTATCGGGCGGGCGCTGATGACCCGGCCGAAACTGCTCATGCTGGACGAACCTTCCTTGGGATTATCCCCCATTTTGGTGCGGGAGATCTTTAATATTATCCAGACGATCAACCGCGAAGGAATAACCATTCTGCTGGTGGAACAGAACGCCCGCATGGCCCTTTCCATCGCCCATTTCGGCTATGTCCTGGAGACCGGCAGGATTGTCTTGGCCAATACTCCCCAGAACCTGATGGAAGACGAGGACGTCAAAGAGTTCTACCTGGGAATCAAATCGGAAGTGTCGGGCAAGGGCTACCAGCGCTGGCGGCGGAAGAAACGCTGGCGGTAATAAAAAACTTGATCCTCCCTGAAAGAGTACCCCATTTACCAACCTCTTTCTTTTATGATGCAATTGGATTTATTTCTGAAAACCTGCACCAAAGAGAGATCCTCTTAGTCGCTCGTCGAAGCTTGACTTTCTATGGACATGTCTTTCTTCCCCATGGCCGGGTAAAATAAACAAAGGAATTGACATCCGGTCTAAGCCGTGATAAATAAAAACAGTATTAATAATTTCTGCTCCCCGATAGCTCAACCGGCAGAGCGGGTGGCTGTTAACCACTAGGTTGTAGGTTCGAGTCCTACTCGGGGAGCCAGGGGACATTCATCATTATGATCGACTCCTCAGCCTTTCCGAGGGGCATTTTTGCGAGTGGTATCATTCTCCCCCGTTATTCCTTCTTCATTCCCTTAACGATAAACTGAAGTAACTCAAAAGCGTCTCTGGTAATCCTATCGTGTTCCTCCTTGTCAGTAATACCCATGAATTTTGCTATCGACACAGGCCCAAGTGATTTTATATCCTTGAAGTGCTCTTGGAGATTCTTTAAAGCTTCCTTCATTAATCCATGATTCCTTAGCTTCCTTAGCTCAGATAGAACCGAATTGGGGCCTTCTTTGTAATATCTTGCGAGCATATAAAGATCGTAAGCATCCTTTTCGCTTGTCCGTTCACCCAAGGCAATGCCTTTCATCACAAAACAGGCCGTGACATCCGCTACTTTGATGTCCAATTCGATGTTTGCCCCACTTGATATTGGCCCTGATAGATGAATTGT
>JAOUFX010000562.1 GCA_029857975.1 Deltaproteobacteria bacterium
AGGTCATTCCGGCCATAAAGGCTTCAAGTTCTGCGTCAGTCAACCCCAGTAGATCTTTCTCCTTGGTAAACCGCTTTTCCTCGAAGATTTTACGTAGAATCTGGTGGACTTCATCAACGCAAGGTCCGGCCGCCTCCACCGTCTCAAAGATTTCCGGAGGAAGAAAATTCCGCAGACCATTCTTATCTTTCAGCCGCCAGAAGCGGGCTATTTCTTTGATAAACCCCTCGATCAGGTTGCTGCTTTCCACATGACTTTGCTTGCGCAGAAAATGGATCAGGGGATCTCGGCGGTGGGTGATCTCATCGATTTCGGTGGTTACATCGCGGAGGCGTCCCTCGGCGCCGATCTCGTTGAAATATACTGGCAGCAGTTTGGTCAGTTGCTTGATCAAGTTGTAGACCGGCTCAATGTCGGCGTTGAGCAGTTTGGTCACTTCTTTCTGAAAGAGGTCGGTGTCCCGGATGCAGGTGCCCCCCAACTTCAGGTTGATGATCAAGGCTGAAAGGAGGGTGCTGCACCATTTGGGGTTGCGCGCGATAAGATCCAGCCACACCCGCACGTTGATCAGGTGGCAGGGGTTGCAGATCAGTTGCCAGCTGGCATTGACTCCTTCCACCCCCGGGTATTGAAAACCGAAATGGAGAACCTGTTCCAAAAAAACTTCCACCAGAGGGCTGTAGCCGCGATTAAAAACTTCTGCTCCGATGGTCTGGATACACTGGAGAGCTGTCTGCGGGTAATGTTCCACGCTGGACTTGAGCAAGGAAAAGGTTTTCAAAAGGAATTCCGCCATTCGCTCCGGTGGTTCCTTGCGGATCAGTTCCACCAGCGTGTAGTTGATCTCGCGCAGCGTTTCTTCATGGATATCCTGCAGCCCCTTGATCTCCATGATCTTGAAAAGAGCCAGAATCTTCCGGTTGCGGGAGAGTTGATCACCTACTTCTCTTTGCCCATCTATCGAAGAGACGTTTAACTGATGGGGAATTTCCTTGTAGGCTCGGACAATCTCCAGATATCCTGGTAGATTGAGGAGGCTGCGCAGGGTTCCGGTGGAACCATCCCCGGAAACCAAATGATCTCCTTCTGCAAAGTTGTCTAAGGTGGCCAGAAATTCCTTGAGTCGCTGATGGGCCACCTTCTCCAGGATGTCCGTTTCTTTGCCGGCGGGGAAGGCAGTAACGTCGCCCTCTTTACCTAACCATAGGCAGGGATCTTCTTCCTGAAGCCAATACCGATAAGTAGCCCGGAAGCTGCGGATGAGCAATCCGTTGAGCTCGGCCAATCTCGCCTCTGGCGGTAATTTCTGCAGGAGGATCTGGCCGATCCTTTTTAAGGGAATGTGGCTGGAGGCCAAGAAAAAAAATTGTTTTTCCGGAAGAGAGAAGAGTCGTTGAAAGCAGGCCCGCAAAACGGTCAGGAGCTTCTCCTGATTGTCCCCGTTCAATTCACTGGCAATCTTTTCGGCATAACCGAGGAGAGAATCGACTGCCCTGGCTTCCAGGGCCTCCCGGCCAGAGTTCATGACCGCGTCGAAAAAAACATCGATGATCACCCCGATGGCCCTTGGCCCTTGGGGATGGCGCGCATAGGCGCTAAAGTGTTTCAGGGCAAAAGCGCGCATTTCCCGCAGAATGATTTCCCAATTTTTAAAGGGGTGGTTCAATTCAAAAAGGAGGGCGTTGATGGTCTTTTGAATTCCCCGGAAACCATCCACCGTTTCCTGGAGGACCTCGTATTTGGGGTCTACCGCCACTTGCTTAACGGCGGTTTCCTCCAAGTTAATGCGCAGGGCGTCGGATTCGAATCCACCCCGAGCAATCTCTTGCGTTTTGCGGTCTCGCTCATCCTCTGGCGGAAAGCTTTTGATCGTCACCGGAATCAATCCCCTTTTTTACACGGTCTTTTCCGAATCCATATGCCGGATGAGGTCCAGGACGCGGTTGGAATAGCCCCATTCATTATCGTACCAGGCCAGAACTTTTACCATGGATCCAATCGTCTTGGTAGATGAACCGTCCACGACAGAAGAATGAGGATCTCCCTGAAAATCCACAGAAACCAGAGGTTCATCTGTGTACCCCAGGAAACGGTTGGAGGCCTCCTTGAGGGTTTGGTTCACTTCCTGGACCGTAGCTTCTTGCTCCAACTCCATCACCAGGTCTACCAGAGAAACATTCGGAGTGGGGACGCGCACGGCTAGCCCGTCAAACTTGCCCTTCAACTCCGGGATCACCAGAGCCACGGCCGAGGCCGCGCCGGTTTTCGTGGGAATCATGGAAAGGGCGGCAGCCCGCGCTCTTCTGAGGTCGCTATGAGGAAAATCGAGGATGCGCTGGTCATTGGTATAGGAATGCACCGTGGTCATAAGCCCCCGGCGAATGCCGAATTTTTCCAGGATGACTTTGGCGACCGGGGCCAGGCAATTCGTGGTGCAGGAGGCGTTGGAAACGATATGGTGCTCGTAAGGATTGTAATCATATTCATTCACCCCCATCACCACCGTAATGTCTTCGTTCTTGGCGGGAGCGGTGATAACGACTTTTCGGGCTCCGGCATCCAGATGACCCCGGGCTCGATTGGCTTCCGTGAAAAGGCCGGTAGACTCCACTACATATTCTACGGATAAATCCCTCCAGGGAATCTGGGCCGGGTCTTTTATGGCGGTAATGACCACTTCCTGGCCATTGACCACCAACCCTTTCTCCTTGACTTTGACTTCCGCATTCAGCCGCCCCATAATGGAGTCGTATTGCAGTAGATGCGCCAGAGTAGAATTGTCTGTCAGGTCGTTGATGGCCACGATCTTAATTTCCGAGAATTGCTCGGCCTTCAAAGCAGCTCGCATCACGCTCCGGCCGATTCTTCCAAAACCATTAATGGCAACCCTGATAGGCATAGGCTCTCCTTTCTACCCCTTTATCCCTTTTTTGGGAAGCATATGCGCCTTCGGCGCATATATTAAAAGTAACACCAACTTTGATACTTGTCAAAATCTTTCCAGACTTTGTTAGGGGTTCTGGCCAGATTCAGAAAAACCGTCACCCCTGCGAAACTTGTCCTCGCGAATCTACCTCCTTCCTGCCAATTTTTTTGGATTTTACGACTACCCAAATTGAGCGATTCGTTTAAACCACAGAGAACACGGAGATTCATTGCATAGTTAAAAAAAATAAGCTCAATCTTTTCTCTGTACTATTAACGTGCAATTTCTCAATATTTTATTAAGCAATCCCCCCACACTATCCCTCCCCCTTGAGGGGGGAGGGTTGGGAGGGGGTGATTTCTTTTGGTTGCGGCTTTGCCGCGCTGTG
>JAOUFX010000561.1 GCA_029857975.1 Deltaproteobacteria bacterium
AACACGGGATTGAATCCGAAACCATTCTCAAGATGCATGAGGGGCGACCCAACATTGTCGATGGAATCAAAAACGGGGAAATTCAACTGGTCATCAACACCCCGATCGGGAGACTGGGCACGTACGATGATTCTTACATCCGCAAGGCCGCGATTAAGTATAAGATTCCCTACATCACTACGATTGCCGCGGCCGTTGCGGCGGCGAAAGGAATTGCTGCCGTCCGGAAGGGCCACGGCCGGGCAAAATCGTTGCAGAACTACCATGCGGATATCAAGTAAAAAAAGGGAAAGATCGTAAGGCGCGAGAGCGCCAGGGGCAAGGTCAAAGGAGATTAAATTTTGTTTGGAACTTTTGAATTTTGGATTTGTTTCGGATTTCGATATTCGGATTTTAAATTTCCAGTATTCTGATTTGCTTCCGGCTTGTCCGGAATAGGGTTTAGGGGTTCGTTTAATTGACATGCAAGAGGTGAAAGGCAGATGAAATCCGTGCAAGAGAACTGCGGTATCTTTGGAGTTTGTTCCTCTGCGGAATGTGTCGAGGACATCTATCAGGGGATTGATTTTTTGCAGCACAGGGGCCAGGAATATTGCGGTATTGCCACTTTCGACGGGAAAATCCATCAAATTACCCACTATGGCAAGGTGGGCAATACTTTTCCCGACCCTGAATTGCGGATCTTGACCGGAACCAAGGGCATCGGTCACGTAAGTCTGAGGGAACGTCAGCCGGTGATGTGGCAATCAAGAATGGGCGAAATTTCCGTGGCTTTCAGCGGTAATATCATTAACGCCGGCGAGCTCATTGAGGGGATGAAAGACCGCGGCCATGCTTTCTACCGCAGCTATAATGTCGAGGTGATTGCCAAAATTATTATCGAAGCCGGAGATATCGTCTCCGGCATCGGTGATCTCTCCCGCAAGATCATCGGAGCCTACTCTTTGGTCGTTCTGACCCAGGAGGGCATCTACGCCACTCGGGATGTGCATGGATACCGGCCTCTCATCCTGGGGAAGGACGCCAACAGGTATGCGGTGAGCTCGGAGTCACGAGCCCTGCATAATCTGGAAATGGACGTTGTGCGGGATGTGCGACCGGGTGAAATCGTCCTGGTCCAGAATAAAGGATTTCAAACCCTGCAACAACTCGCTTCTGCCCGCAAGGCCCACTGCGCTTTCGAATGGGCGTATACCGCCAGCATCGATTCCGTCATCGATGGCCTCTTTGTTCAGGAGGCCCGCAACAACTTGGGGCAAAGCCTGGCCCAGCGAGACATAGAAGAAGGAGGGCTGGACGCGGACATCGTAGCGCCCGTTCCCATGTCCGGAATCGGCCATGCCCTCGGCTACCACAAGCGTTCCGGTGTTAATTATCAGGAGGTTTTTCTCTATAACCGTTATGCTGACCGCAGTTATACTCAATCAACCCAGAAGGCTCGGGAAAAGATGGCCAAACGCAAGCTTTCGGTTCTCCGTTATGCCGTGGAGAACAGGCGGATTGTCCTCTGTGATGATTCGATCGTTCGGGGGACTCAGATCCTCCACAAGGTGCGGGATCTAAAAAGAGCAGGGGCTAAAGAAGTCCATGTACGTATTGCCTGCCCCCCGCTCATGTATCCTTGCGACTTCGGCATTTCCACCCGTTCTTACGAGGAACTGGCCGCCCGGCAATTTTTTCGATCCGGGAACATCACTTCATTGCGGCAGTTGCAGGAATTAGAAGTTTGGATGGCCAATCAAATCGGCGCCGACTCGGTCAAATACAATAGTATTGATCAATTCGTAACGGCTTTAGGAATTCCGAAGGGGGACCTATGTCTCAAATGCTGGGACGGTATCCGGCCCGGCACCGAAGCCTCATGAGATCCCTCGGGACGACGGAACCCTCTCCGATGCCAAGGTTGAAACCTGTCTTCTTCTCACCGTTACTTCTCCCGGCTCGCCATGAATTCCTATCCCAGGATTAACCTGACGCCCATGAGGGCGATGAAGATAGAGACCAGCCGCATGAATAACTTATTGGATATACGCCGGTTGAGCCACTTGCCGGTGACTGAGCCGATGATCAAAGCGGGGATTAAGGTTAGGGAAAGCAGTAAAATGGGCCAGGTCAGGATGCCATAATAAACATAAGCTCCCACTTTGATGAGACCCGAGGTACAAAAGAGAAAAACAGTGGTTCCAATGAAAATTTCTTTGGTCCGGCTGTGAGGCAATAAGTAAAAGGAAAAAACGATACCGCCGGTATGGGCAAGTGCGCTGGATATTCCCGAGCCAAAACCGAAACCTACGCCTTGCCAAGTGGGTGGGCGAAGACGATTTCTCCACTCCGGCCGATCGATGACCAGAAACTGGATGGTACCAAAAGCCAGGGCCAATACCCCGACGGTCTTGCGCACAATTTCGGGGGGAATTTCTGCCAGCAGATATGTCCCCAGCCAGATGCCCACCAAGGAAGAAGGCAACAACACAAGGAGGTGGTGTTTCTCCCATTGCTTCCAGTATTGCCGGACGCCGGCCGCGCTGATCAATAACATAAGGGGTGCCAGCAACCCGATGCCGAACTTGGGAGGAAGAAAAACGATGAACAACGAGGTCATCAAAACGCCGCCGCCAATGCCGAATCCGGAGGTGATAAAGGCTCCAGCAAAAACGACAACCATCAAGATGGTCATTAAGGTTGGTTCTGGTAAGGCCATTGAGCCAAGGGCAAGCGCAACCGTATTGTCCATTTATGATCCGATCATCAACCTTCTGGTCTGGCCTTGATCCACGATCGCTTTAAAAACTACCAGGGTCTTACCCACTTTCCTCCCGTCTTTCATTATTTTGATGTCCCGCAGGGAAATTCCCGCTCTGACTTTGGCGGTATGCGGGTAGCGATAGGAGAGGTATTTTTTTAAAAAGGGATCTTCCATCTTCTGCAGGGTGAATGGGTTGGGATTCCTTTCCCTTCCAGCCCTGGTGGATTCGAGTTTCAAACGAAAGCCTTCGATGATACCCAAGGCAAAATCAGTTTGGCGATGGCGGTTTAATCCTTTATCGTGATTGTAGGCTGCCCACTGAGAACGGATAAACTGGCGTACAAAATCATGGACATAATAGGCCAGTTTTATGTTGGGGAGGGTGCCGCTGATCTCCAAAACCCTGCCCATTTTCCCTTTTATCGGCGTATAGGCCGAGACCCAGATGCCGCCCACGAAATAAAAGTCCAGTAACAAATTGGCCAGGGAATAATCTTCGGGGAAATGACGCAAAGCGGGCTGGCCCAAGAAAACGCTGGCTAAATCTCGCTCCTCCTCCCTTTTCCAT
>JAOUFX010000019.1 GCA_029857975.1 Deltaproteobacteria bacterium
CTGCGGACCCGCTCCCCAGCGGCAGGTTTTTCCCTGGAAGGTCAAGGTATGTCCGGCGATTTTCCTCCCTTGGACCTCAAGATCGTTCAGCGGCCGGTAAACAGCCGGAATGGAAAATCTGCGGGATAGAGAACCGGCGGAGGCCTCGATTATAAAACGGTATGCTTCCGGGAGCGTTTCCGGGAATCCGGGAACATCCTGCCAGTTGAAACACAAGACCAACCTTAAAGTTCCGGGGTCCATCCAGTAAGGAGCCCCACCTGTATCCCGGCGAGCCACCTCGATGCCCTGATCCCGACAGAAAGGCAGATCGATCTCCCGGTCAGGATCGTTGTAATAGAAAAGACAGGCGGCGGGTTTCTCGAAGCTGATGGCGGCAAGAGTATTGGGAATTTTTCCTCTTTCCCTGAGGGTTAATACCGTCGGCATGTACAGAGAGGCTCGGGCATAGCTGGATAGCTTCAAATCCAGAAATCTCCATTCTTGCCGCATCATAAAACCTCCGTGGCCTAAGAGGAAGCTGGGTAATGAATATCTGGCTGAGAAAAGATTCCGGAAGGCCGAGTAATGAGTGATATTTAATGTGATCAAATTTTTTTGTCAAGAAAAATATTAGGAACGAACAACTGCCTCATTGGCCAAATCCCGTTTTAAGCGGGATATCTTCCTGCCTCTCAGGGCTCGAAAATGCTAAGGAAATTTCAAAGTGAAGGGGGCAAGAAAACTAAGCTTATTGACAGGATAGATGAAAAAAGATATTTATTACCAGGTTGTTGTTGATTTGGGGAAGGGGTTTGGCGAAAGAAAGGAAGGAAAAAATAAATCTTTAATCCGGGGGTGAAGGATGAAAGATATCGTTGTCTATACGGTGATACCCAGCCTGCCAGAACGTCTGCGCCCGCTGATGGACCTGGCAAATAATCTCTGGTTCAGCTGGAACCTGGGAGCCATCGACCTCTTTCGGTCCCTTGACCAGACTCTCTGGGATGAAACCAATCACAACCCTTTGGCCATCCTCGGTCGCCTGGGGAAAGACCGCCTTCAAGAGCTGCTAACGGATGAAGGATTTTTATCGGAGATGGACCGCATCTTCTCTGAGTTCAGCCGCTACACGGAAAAAGGCAAAGCGTACCACTTTGGCCTGGAAACTCCTTTTGATTTTACGGTGGCTTATTTTTCGGCCGAATATGGCCTGACCGATTGCTTGCCTATCTACTCCGGAGGGCTGGGAGTCCTGGCGGGAGATCACTTAAAATCGGCCAGTGACCTGCGTGTCCCCCTCGTGGGGGTGGGGCTGTTCTACCAAAAGGGTTATTTCCGCCAGTACCTGAATGTCGACGGTTGGCAGCAAGAAACCTACCCCGATAATGATTTCCACATCCTCCCGGCAACCCTGCAACGCGACGAAAAAGGAACTCCCCAAACCATCGAAGTGCCCATCAAAGATCACCCAGTAAAGGTCCGCGTATGGCGGGTCGACGTCGGGCGGATTCCACTTCTCATGCTGGATACCAACACTGTGGAAAATACCGAGGAAGACCGGGATATCACCTCTGCCCTATACGGAGGTGACCGGGAAATGAGATTGAAGCAGGAAATCGTTCTGGGAATCGGCGGGGTCAGGGTTTTGGACAAGATGGGCTATCGTCCGGCCGTTTTTCACATGAACGAAGGACATTCGGCCTTAGCCATTTTGGAAAGGATTCGCCTGCTGATGGAAAGGCATCAACTTTCCTTTGCTGAGGCCCGGCAGGCAGTGTATGCCAGCAACATTTTCACCACTCATACCCCCATCCCGGCGGGCATCGACATATTTGATCGATCGCTCATGGCTTCATACCTGGGAAGCTATGTTCGTACCTGGGGAATTTCCATGGAAACTTTTTTGAAGCTGGGAGCCCAGGAAGCAAATCCGAACGAACCTTTTAACATGGCCGTAATGGCGCTGAAGAATTCCACCCTGACCAATGGTGTGAGCGAGTTGCATAAGAACGTTTCCCAGCGCATGTGGCGGCGGATTTGGCCAACTCTTCCCGAAGTGGACATTCCTATCGGGCGGGTGACCAACGGGATTCATATTCCTTCCTATATCTCCGATGACATGTCTCGCCTATTCAATCGCTACCTGGGCCGAAAATGGGCCGAAGACCCGGATAATGTTAAGGTCTGGGAGCGGATCAACCGCATTCCTGATTCCGAATTGTGGCGGGCCCATGAGCGCCGGCGGGAAAGGCTGGTGGCCTTTACCCGCCAAAGACTCCAGGATCAACTCCTGCGCCACGGAGCTCAGAAAATAGATATCCAGGCTGCCAGTGAAGTCTTACACCCGGAAGCTTTGACCATTGGATTTGCCAGGCGTTTTGCCCTTTATAAACGGGGCGACCTCATTTTAAAAGACCCGGCCCGATTGGCCAAAATCCTGAATGATCCCCAAAAACCCGTACAAATTATTTTTGCCGGAAAAGCGCACCCCCAGGATTCCGAGGGCAAGATGGTTATCAAAAATATCATTCATTTAGCCCATCAGCCGGAGTTCCGCCACCGGTTGGCTTTCATCGAAGATTATGACCTGAATGTGGCTCGATATCTGGTCCAGGGATCCGATGTCTGGCTGAACAATCCGCGCCGGCCACTGGAGGCATGCGGAACGAGTGGTATGAAGGCGACGGCTAACGGGGCATTGAACATGAGTATATTGGACGGGTGGTGGGCAGAAGGATATCACCCTGACCTGGGATGGGCCATAGGGTCCGGTGAGGAATATGAAGATTATGAGTACCAGAACCAGGTAGAGAGCCAGGCTATCTATGACCTTTTAGAAAGGCATATCGTTCCTCTCTTTTACGACCGGGGCCGGGACAACATGCCCCGGGGGTGGCTCAGAATCATGAAGAAATCTATGTCAACCCTCGTAACTCGTTTTTGCGCTCACCGCATGTTGCAGGATTACATCCATAAATTTTATTTACCTTTAGCCCTCAACAGGGAGCGAATCGAAGCCAATAATTTTAAGGAAATTCGAACTCTTTCCGCCTGGGCCCAACAACTGCGGGAAAACTGGTCGCAGATAAAAATCTTGGGGAAAAAGGTTGCCGTCAAGAGAGTCATTCCCTTGGGTGAAACTCTCAAGGTCGAGGTTGCCACGCAGTTAGGGCAAGTTGCTCCCCGGGACATTTCCGTGAGCATTTATTACGGACTCATTGATTCCAAGGCTGATTTCATGGATCGGGATACTGTTACCCTGCAGGACTTTGTCCAGGAAGGGCAACAAACGATTTTTCGGGGAGAGATCCCCTGCCTGCAAGTAGGGCGGTTTGGTTTTCGGGTGCGCCTCCTCCCCTCTCATCCTTTACTGGGAAATCCCTATTCCCTTGGATTAATATTGTGGGGATGAAAAAAACCGGTATCAATTTAGCGTTTTGAAAAGACACCCTAAATTTCATTGAAAAGTGAAAACTGCCAATCGGAAAATGCAAATTTCTCTGAAAAGCTTTAATCCTTTTTAAATCTTCAATTTAATTTTTGCATTGGGCATTGAAGTTTAGCCATTTTTTTTAAAGGGCTAAACTGTTGCAAAAACCGAAAGTTGCGGGTTACGAGTTTCGCGTTGCCGCTTGAGAGAAGTCGATTTTTTTACCGGCAATCCGAAACCGGAAACTATTAGCTTGAAAATCAACCATGAAATTTCTAATCCGAAGCTCACAACCAACAATTCTTCTTATAATCAGTCTCCTTTCGCCCCTGGCTTTCCCCGGTGACGCTTCCAGCCAAGAAAAGAATTTATTCCGTAAATCCCGAGTGATCATGGGAACGTCGGTGGAAATTGTTGTCTCCCGGACCCGGGCGGTAAAAGCTGAAGAAGCAATGGAAGCTGCGTTTCGGGAAGTGCAGCGTATTGACTTCCTTATGAGCAATTACCGGGAAGACAGCGAAATTTGTCGGGTCAACCGCAATGCCGGGAAAAAAGAAACAAAAGTTTCTCCGGAAATATTAAGGGTAATCCAGCAGGCTCTCGACATTTCCTCCCTTTCCGCGGGAGCTTTTGACATCACCATCGGCCCGGTTTTTCGACTCTGGAATTTTCGGGAGGGAAAGTTTCCGGAAGAAAAAGATCTACGGGAAAATTTGAAGAAAGTAGACTATCGCCAAATTAAAATTGACCGCATCCGGTCTTCTATCTTTTTCCAAAAGCAGGGGATGGAAATAGACCTGGGGGCCATTGCCAAAGGATATGCCGTAGACCGGGCCTCTGACATCCTGCAGAAAAAAGGAATTGATAATTTCCTCGTCAATGCCGGAGGAGACCTAAAAGTCAATGGTTCAAAGGAAAAAGGGTTACCCTGGACGGTCGGAATCCGGCATCCCCGTCTCTCCTCCACAATGATCGCCAAGCTCAGTCCCCGGCAGGCGGGAGTGGCCACGTCGGGGGATTATGAGAGATTTTTTATGAAAGAGGGAGAACGCTACCATCATCTCTTAAATCCTTCCACGGGGACTCCGGCAAGGGAATGTCAGAGCGTCACGGTCATGGCCCCCTCAGCGATGGCTGCGGATGCCCTGGCCACGGCTATATTTGTCCTGGGGCCCCCCCAAGGCCTAGCGCTGCTCAAACGAATGAACGACGTCCACGCGATCATCGTGGATCGAGGAGGCAGCGTTCTGGTTTCTCCCCATTGGCCCAAGGGAATTTTGCTTCCACCGTAGAAGGGTTCGAGGGTTCAAAGCCCCACAAGGTCAAGGGGAAATTTTTTTTCTTGACAAGAATTTTAGCCGCTGATAGGATTTCCCCCGTCTATCGAATCAAGATAAAAATTATCGCTATGAGATAAAGCATGAAAGAAGGCCCAACGATAAACTCCGTGGCCAAGACCTTCCGGGTGCTCGAATTCATAAGCGAGACCAAGAACGGCTGTACCCTTACCGAGCTGGTAAAAAGGCTTGCCCTCAGCATAGGCTCTGCTCAAAGAATCATCAATACCCTCATCGAACTCCAGTACCTTTGCAAAGAGCCTAAAACGAAAGTCCTTCATTTAACACCGAGATTCCTTTCCTTTGGCTCTGCTTTTCTTAGCCAATCAGAAATCCGCGAATTTGCCCTGCCGTACATGAAAAAATTAAACCAAGACCTCGATGAGGTTGTCAATCTGGGAATCCTGATGAACGATGAGGAAATCGTCTATATTGATCGCATAGCGAGGACCTCTCACGTCCTAACGACCAATTTGCAGGTCGGGACCAGAAGACCCATTCATCTCAGTTCCATTGGCAAGGTGATTTTGGCTTTTTTGTCCGAAACGGAACAACGAAGAATCCTGAACGGTATCTCCTTCACTAAAAACCCGAGCAAGACCTTTCGCCATAAGGGCGATTTGTGGCAACTACTCAGGGACATCCGGAAATTAGGATATTATGCCAGTAAAAGTGAACTGGTCGATGGTATTTTTGTTTTGGCGGTTCCCATCCTCAACCATCAAAGCCAAGCCGTAGCGGGCATCAACGTCTCCATACCTATGAGCCGGATTTTGGGAGAAAAAATGAAAAGCCGAGATATACCGCTCCTGATCGAAGCAGGGAAAAACATTTCTCAGGCCCTGGGCAATGCCAGAGAAAAAGATTCATGAACCGACTCCTTCTTCGATGATAAGGTTGTAGGGAACCCTACTGCCTTTGGATATGTATAAAAATGGGCTTTCTGCCCTAATAACAGGCCTCACGCCGCAGCGGCGCGGGGCGTTTCAGGAGGAAGAGTATGATTGGAAAAACAGGTACATTAGGATTATTCGCTGGGTTCCTGATTTTTTTGATCGTGGGCTGTGCGTCTCCAGGGCCATCAAGTCTATCACCTGAACAGTCCAAGACGTTATCAACCCCAGCGGAAAAAGTCGCCAACATTATGGTTAAGCCGGAAAAGGGGAAAGCGGGGGAGAAGCTGGAGATTGTTGGTTCGGGGTTTATTCCCGGAGAGAAAGTGTTATTCATTCTTACTGCTGAAGGAATGATAAAGGGGAAAAGTATTGGAACCATATCGATTGGATTGGCCGCTAAAGGATCTGGTGGAGTCGTTGTCGCCGATGAAAAAGGCTCCTTAAAATTATCAAGACAATTTCCCGTAAATATCAAGCCGGGTGTTTATCCCCTTGAGGCCAGGGGAGACAACGGTTCTAAAGCAACCTACTCTTTAGAAATATTGGGGAAATAACCAAAACCCCCGGTTGCCTCCCGAGAAAACTAAGTTGCCAAAGACCATTCTTTCAAGCCTTGATGCTAACCAAGTTTAGAAAAAAGGAGGATAGGGAAATGAAAAAGTGTTGGATACCCTTAATGCCGGCAGGGGCCGTCCTTGGCTTATTTTTATTTGGTATCTTCTCTTGGCCAGTGGCCATCCCGAATGCCCATGCGGCTGGAAATGTCCTTCTGAAAATGGGGGTGACTTCGGCCACTTCCGGTTCGTTTGTAGGGCCAGCTGCATTTGCCAGGGTGGTCAGCAAGTATAGCGAGGGAGTGGAGGTGCTGCCTTTAGAGAGTGGAGCGACCTATGACAACCTTTACCGGATGCGAGAAAATATATTTGATATGGGGGCCTTTTTTTATGACGGGGTGATGGAATGCTATAACGGGTGGGGGATTTTTAAAGGCAAACCATGGAAAGATGTTCGGGTTATTGCTCTGAGGACGGGGAAGGCCATTCATGTCTCCATTTATGTACGCAAGAGTTCAAAAATAAAAAGCTTCGCAGATTTTATAGGCACGGATTTAAAGTTATGCCCCGGCATTCCCGGTTCCGGGGCGGAACAATTCCTGCGTAACGCCATCAAGGCGTTAGGGGTGAAGGTCAATATTGTTCCTATGGCCTACACGGATGCCGTTAAGTCTTTAAGAGAACGGCGGGTTGATGGTGTTCTTAAATCGGCAACTGCTTTTGAGGTATATGATTCCTCCATGCACGAGGTTCATTTAACCAACCCCCTTACCATCGTCAGTTTTTCGGAGCAGGAAGCAAAAAAGATAACTTCCGTCCACGGGCAGTATTCTATGCGGTATTATCCTAAGGGCGTAAATAGGGAAGATCCCCAGGCCGGAGATTTTTGGGTCTACAGCCCTTTTTCAACTTATTATGGCTCCAAAAAAATCCCTGAGGATGTTGTGTACCGCATGATGAAGGCCGCTTGCAGCCATGTGAAAGACCTGCTGGCCGCCGATTCGACCAGTGCCAAGGATCCTGCAGGGGATTTGGTCAAAACTCTCGTGGAAGCAGATTACGCCAAAGATAAAGTTACGCCGCTTCATGCGGGTACAGTGAGATACCTCAAAGAAAAGGGAGTAGAAGTTCCGGATTACTTAATCCCGCCCGAATTTAAGAAATGAAACAGAAGGATTTGACTGTTTTTTCTTTCCAAGTATTGATGATTTCGTAAAAAGTCATCAAGGTGGATGGCCAAGTAAAAAGCTTCAGATGCAAGGCCCTGCACCGCATGGTGTACAGGGCAGGGCGCGCAATCCCGCTCCGAGCGGGACAGATGGACTTTGTACGAAGTCATCAAGTATTGGAATAATAAACTCGCCAGGAAGGAAAATGAGTAATGCCGCGTCCTTTAAAGGGTGTTTGGAGAGAGATATTTTATTGGGGAACGATTGCCTTTTCTGTTTTCCAGTTATATACCGCAGGTTTTGGATTCTTAATGGACTTAAAGCAGAGGGCGGTTCATATTGTTTTCGGGCTCTCCTTACTGTTAATTTCCCATAATTTCAAGAAAAAAGAGGAAGCGGCCGGCAAGGTTCCCCTCTGGGATATGCTGTTCATCGGTATCGTTTTGGCCGGCAATATAAATATTTTTTTGGTCTATGAACAAATTTATCTGGCCCCCGGTTTTTCTACTCCCCTGGATTTAATTTTGGGAGCTTTATTATCCCTGGTCGTTATGGAGGCAACCAGACGTTCAACGGGGTGGATGATCCCTGTTTTGACGATTTTGGCCTTTGCCTACAATTTCGCGGGTCCTTTTTTACCCGGGGCATGGAGATTCACCAGCTTTCCTCTGAAACACCTCCTCAACTCTCTATATTATTCGGCCAATGGTATCTACGGAACCATCACCGGAGTCTCGTCTACGGTCGTGGCCGTTTTTATCATTTTCGGCAGCCTTCTTTTATTCACCGGAGGAGGAGAAACATTTATAGCTTTAGCGATGCGCTTGGCGGGTAAATACCGGGGAGGACCGGCTAAAGTAGCCATCTTAGCCAGCACCCTATTTGGCACTATATCTGGAAGTGCCGTTGCCAATGTTATGGTTACCGGGACCTATACAATCCCCCTGATGAAACGTTTGGGTTATAAACCTGCTTTTGCCGGAGCCGTTGAAGCTACGGCCTCCACCGGGGGAATGATCACACCTCCGATAATGGGTATCGGAGCATTTATTATGGCCGAGCTTATCCAGGTACCTTACGTAAAGATTATTTTTTATGCCTTGGTACCTTGTCTACTATTTTATGGTTGTTTATTCGCAGGAGTTCATTTCGAAGCTTTACGTTCTGGACTTTCAGGTATGCCTGAGGAAGAAATCCCTCCGTGGCGGGAAGTTTTGGCCTGGAAAAAAATTATCTCCTTCTTTCTTCCCATCGGAGTGCTCATTGGATTATTGGTCGAGGGCTTCGATATAACCGGGGCTGGCTTCTATTCCTGTTTGGCAATCGTAGTTCTTTTTTTCGCCTTTGATTTTTCCTTTTCCAGAATAAAGAGCAAATTCCGCACCCTGGGAGAAGCTTTGAGCGCTGGGGGAAAGTCCTTGTTAGAAATCGTGGCAACCCTCGTGTGTGTCAATATGCTGGTTAGCCTCCTTTCGGCAACGGGCGTTGCCTTGAAGTTAACCGGGGTGATTGCCGATATAGGCGAAATCAACACCATCCTGGCTTTTCTAATGGCGGCAGTGATTCCGATCCTTTTAGGGATGGGTATCACTCCGGCAGCGGTTTACATCATAGCCGCCTCGATTTGCTCCTCAGCACTCCTGCAACTGGGGCCGGATATGATCCAAACCCACATGTTCCTTTTTTATTTCTCCTCTTTAGCTCCCATCACGCCTCCTGTTTGTCTCGCCTGTTTTGTAGCGGCCAACTTAGCTCAGACTTCTTGGGTGAGAGTGGCGTTTGCCGCCGTAAGGCTTGGTGCGGTAGGGTTTTTGGTTCCTTTTTCTTTATCATCAATCCCGCTTTGCTTTTAAGAGCCACTCCCGTCAATATCCTGCTGGCCGGGATTACGGCCACGGTTGGCATTATTTTTATGGCTGCGGGCTTCTTCGGTTATCTCAATAAGGACCTAAATCCTTTCAGCCGGGCCATGTATATGGGAGGCGGGGTGCTACTCTTTCATCCGGTAATAAGGACCGATATAATCGGGTTGGCTCTTATCGGGCTGGGGTTCGTATTTCCTTTTATCTGGTCTCCGTTACGCGATCGGGTCTTTAACCGCATGAATAACAAGAAATTGCCTTAATCAAGCGAGCCAGTGAGAACCTTGTAAAAGGTCCATCCGCTGTTGATTTAGTCTGAGACCGTTTCATGAATGCCAGCATTCTTTATCATCAAGATTGGCCAAGGAGATAATGGGAGGCGGCTTTAATCAAGTTGCTTGAGATTTAATGAAATTTCAGAGTTAGAGGGAGGATATAAATTGGAATTTCTTTTCCTGACTGATGAACAGAAGATGATGAGAGATACGGTCCAGAGGTTTATCCAGAACGATGTCATTCCCATTGAACAAAAAATTGGGGCTTTGGCTGCGGAAGTCCCCCACGAGTATATCGTTTCTCTGCAGAAAAAAGCAAAACAAATGGGATTTTGGCAGATGGGGGCCCGGCCGGAATGGGGCGGCGCAGGACTGGATATTTTTAGCCGCACGGTGGTGATGGAAGAAGCTTCCCGGCATCGTTTCGGATTGATGTGTCCGGCCTTGAACGCCTTTGGCCAAGAGATCCCTTCCGTCGTTATGAAATCGCCCTCTCCTCTGAATGAAAAAATGATTAAACCGGCTGTCGAGTCGGGCGCGGGATGTTTTTTAGCGGTAGACGTTAGTCCGAATTTTATCGCCAGGCGAGAAGGGGACAACGGGTGGTTGATTTCGGGCCGTCAAAAATTTGTGGGAAACGCGGATAAAGCGGCCCTGGGCCTGATTTGGGCCAAGATGGACGGTTCAGAAGAAGCGGGCCTGTTCCTCGTTGAAAATGACAAAAGCATTCGATCCACACCCATCGTGGTGATGCGCACCATTCGTCTGTTTCATGTTTCTCTGGAAGATTACCAGGTCCCCGCGGATTCCTGCCTGGGAAGCGGAAACGAGTTGGTGGTGGAATTGCTGCAGGAATTGCAGATTCTGCTGGCGGCCCGGTGCCTGGGAATCGCCCGGGAAGCATTGCGGTTAGGCACTGAGTATGCTACCCAGAGAGAAACATTCGGCAAGCTTCTCGAAACGAGGGAAGCCATCCAGGACATGGTCGCAGACTCGATGGTTGCCTTAGAGAGCGCCAGGCTTCTAACCTGGGTCACGGCCCAAAAACAGAGCCGGGGCGAAGCTTCGGCTGACGAAGTGGCCATGGCCAAGCTAAACGCCACCGAAACAGCCTTTCGGATTGTTGATCAAATGATTCAAATTCACGGGGGGATGGGCATCACTCAAGAGGTGACGTTGGAAAGGTGGTATCGGGAGCTCCGCCTAACCCGGATTCAACTTGTTCCCTCGGAAATCATCCGGCAAAGGTTGGCCCTTATTAGTTTCCAAAAATATCATACGCCGAAATCCAGGCCATAAGCCGAACTCGGTGGTTGGGGGCCGAAATACCCGATGCTTCAAGATTGGCATCATCCCGAACGGGTGAACACTTAAGGGGAGGAAAACGTGGGTGACTTTAATTTCCAGCTGCCAAAAGAATTGGAGGATTTTCGAGTCAGGGTAAGAGAATTCGTAAGGGATGAAATTCTCCCTTTGGAAAAACTTTTGGACCCCGATGCGACCCGATTACCCCAAGAAGAATTAAAAAAACTGCAGGCGAAGGCCAAAGAGGCGGGCCTTTGGGCTTTGGGGGCGCCGAAAAGATTCGGAGGGCAAGAGAGGAGCATTTTTGAATTGACCCTGGCCGCGGAGGAAGCTTCTCAGCACAGGTTAGGAGCCTACAACCCGGCGTTGAATGCCTTTGGGAGCGAGCCTCCCAACGTCCTGTATGAAGGAACGGAGAGTCAAATCCAAAAGTACGTGATTCCAACGATTGAGGGCAGGGGGCATGCCTTTATGGCCATCACCGAACCCAGCGGGGGGTCGGATCCGGCGAGAGCCATTCGAACGAAGGCCGTTTTAGACGGCGATATGTGGGTGTTGAATGGTTCCAAGACGTTCATCACCGGGGTCGATCGGGCGGAGTATGGCGTAGTCTTTGCACGGACAGATGCGGGGCGAGAAGGAATAACGGGCTTCGTCGTGGAAAAAGGAATGCCCGGTTTTACTTGGAAAGAAGTACCGGTCATCCGCCCCTGGTACCCCTGTGAACTTTCATTCGAAAATTGCCGAGTCCCCCTGGACCAGCAGCTGGGGGAGAAAAACAAAGGGTTTCGCTTAATCAACAAATGGCTGGTCAGAAATAGAATCCCCTACACTGCCGGATGCATCGGCCTGGCCTGTGCGGCCATGCGTTATGCCATCCCCTATGCTCAAAAACATGAATTAAACGGAATCCCCCGGATCAAGAACCAGTCTTTTCAGTGGATGTTGGGCGACTCCGAAATCGAAATTCGGGCAGCAAGATGGCTGGTTTGGGAAGCAGCCTGGAAAGCTGACCGCAAGGAAGATACCCGGAGGGAAGCTTCGATTGCCAAAGTCTTCGGGACTGAAACCGCTAATCGGGTGATTGATCGTTGTATTCAAATAGTCGGGTTGGAAGCCTTGGCTGACCATGAAATGCCTTTAGGCCGATGGTATAGGGAACTGCGGATTAAGCGGATCGGGGAAGGACCTTCCGAGGTTCACCGGATGATCATCGGCAGGGATTATTTGCCTAAAGGAGAGTAAGAAAAAGGAGGAAGCCGATGAAAACCTCAGGAATGACCCTTTCCGGGATCAGGGTTTTGGATCTGGGGCAGATTTACAACGGATCCTATTGTGGATTGTTACTCGGGTTCTTAGGAGCGGAAGTTATTAAACTGGAACCCCCCACGGGAGAAAACCTGCGTAAACGTACTGAAGGTCAGGAAATTGATAGCTACGCCTTTAATCTCCTAAATTTAAATAAAAGAGGAATCACCCTGAATCTAAAACATCCCCAAGGGAAAAATATTTTCAAGGAACTCGTCCCCCAGGTAGATGTCTTAGTAGAAAATTTCGCCACCGGCGTAATGGATCAGTTAGGATTAGGGTACGAAGTTTTACACCAAAGCAACCCGCGGTTGATTTATGCTTCGGGTAAGGGTTTCGGTTCTACGGGTCCCTATAGTCAATATTTGGCCATGGATTTAACTGTTCAGGCGATGTCCGGTTTGATGAGCGTTACGGGCTTCCCCGAGGGGCCGCCAACCAAATGTGGACCGGCATTGGCTGACTTCATGGGAGGTGTGACTTTACTGGCGGGAATTTTAGCAGCCTTATACCAGAGAGAGCATACCGGTCAAGGTCAATATGTCGAGTCCTCGATGCACGAAGCCATTTTACCTACCCTCACTTCCCAGTTAGAGGGGTATTTTAGGCTGAAGGGGGAAGCTCCGGAGAGAACCGGAAATCGCCATGGGGGATTGTCAACGTGCCCCTACAATGTCTATGAGGCCAAAGACGGCCACGTGGCGATTATCTGTGTGAATCAAAACCATTGGCACAGTTTATGTAAAATCATCGGGCGTGAGGAACTTGCGAGCGACGAGAAATATTCCACCAATCTGAAGCGGTGTGCCCAAATTGATTTCGTGGACGAAGAAATCAATAAATGGACCCGAACGAAATCTCGGTTTGAGATCCATAAAATTTTATTCGATGTTCATGTACCGTGTGCGCCGGTATTGAAATTAGCTGAGGTTGTGCATGATCCTCACCATTTAGAAAGGGGGATGCTCCAAGATATTCAACACCCCCAAAAAGGCCCGGTGAGAGTATTCGGCAATCCCATTCGGTTATCGGAAAATAAAGCGGTAGAGCTTACTTCCGCTCCTTTATTGGGTCAGGACAATAATGCCGTATATCAGGAATTATTAGGCCTTGGACCTGAACATATCAAGATCCTGAAGGAACAGAACGTAATTTGAAGTCAAAAAAGTTCATAAGGGACAAAATTATTTTTTGCTAAAGGGGGAAAGAGAGATATGAAGTTGATATATGAGGTGAAGGACCGGGTGGCTTATATTACGATTAATCGTCCCGAGGCCATGAACGCGATGGATGCCGAGGTGTACACTGAATTATCCAAAGCTTGGATCGATGTTCGCGACACCCGGATGTTTGGGTAGCCATTATTACCGGAGC
Organism: Deltaproteobacteria bacterium; assembly: GCA_029857975.1. The sequence goes on from JAOUFX010000019.1 coordinate 13,493, forward strand.
GGGAGAGAAGGCCTTTACGGCGGGACGCAAAGAGCCTTACGACAGATCCCCTATGCCATAGCCATGGAGATGCTGCTTCTCGGAAGACGTTTGACCGCCCAAGAAGCCCTCGCTTACGGCCTGATCAATAAGATCGTCCCTCTAAAGGAATTGATGCCGACCGCGGAGCAGTGCGCCAGACAGCTTTGTGCCAACGGTCCGTTAGCTTTGCGCGCTATTAAAGAGCTGGCCATAAGGAGTCAAAGTTTACCCCTGGAACACGGCCTCCGTTTGGAGGAATCTTTTCAACAATTTCTCCGCACCACCGAGGATGCCAAGGAGGGCCCCCGGGCTTTTGCCGAAAAGAGAAAACCAATATACCAAGCCCGCTAAATAGAGCGTTTTCCCATCTACGTTACTGTTTTAGTATACCCTTTAGGGAAAAGGAGAAGGAAGCATGAAACCCTATCGTTCATTGTTATTCGTTCCCGGCAATAAGCCGGCATGGATGGAAAAAGCAGTCGGTTATGGGGCGGATTGCCTGATTTTAGACCTC
>JAOUFX010000564.1 GCA_029857975.1 Deltaproteobacteria bacterium
TGGAGTTTTTTTCAGCGATTTGCCGGATCGTAGCATAAATTTCCCGCATTTCTTTCGACTTGCCGATGATATTATCAAAATGGTAGCGCTCTTCCACTTCTCCCTGCAGCCTCCGGTTCTCCATCCTGAGGTCGCTACTCTCTATGGCCTTCTGGGCTATTAATTTCAACTCCTCCACATCAAAAGGCTTGGTGATATAATCGTAAGCTCCCAGCCTCATGGCTTCCACGGCAGTTTTCAAGGTTTTGGTAGCAGTCAGCATAATGACCGGAATCTGGGGGTGCATCTTCCGAATCTCCTTGAGAGCTTGCATCCCATCCTTCTCCGGCATGATAATATCCAAAAAAATTAAATCTGGTTCTTCAATCTTTACTTTAATAAAAGCCTCATCGGCACTACCAGCCATGATCGTTTGATAATCTTTTTTAAAGATCATGCGTAGTGAATCCCGTACGCTTACTTCATCATCGACAATCAAAATCTTTCGCATAGCTTTCCTTTATTGACTGGCCTGTCCCAATCTCTCATCCGGCAACCATGAATCGAAGGCGAATGGTTGTCCCAGCTCCTTCTTCCTGGCTTACCAGCATATCTCCTCGATTCCGAATCATGGCCTTACGAACCAGGGCCAGAGCCAAACTCAGGTTCTCCAAATTCAGCCCAGCTTCTGGTTCGAAGTCTTTCTGGATATTGCGGATAATCCCGTCCTGGCCATCATACCAAACCGCTAATTCCACGAAATTTTTTTGGCCTTCCCCTTCGGCAATTAAATCCACGGAGAGGCTCAAATCTTTATCCTCTTCAATCGTGGCCAACACATTTTCCAGTATGTTCCGCAAAACAAATTCCAATTGAACTGTATCAAAAAGGATCGCTGGCAAATTTTCCTTCCAATCAAACCTCAAGCGGGTCCTCCGCTGAGATAATTTTTTTTCTTTCTCTTGGAGAACATTCTTTAGTAGAAGGGTGAGGTTATTTTCCCGGAGGCGGGGGGAGGAGAATTGGGAAAATTCCAAAAGATTTTCCAAAAGCTTGTTGATCCGTTTTACGTCTAGGTTAACCAGTCGGGAAAATTGTTCCCGGAACTCTGGATCATCATATTTTTCCGGAAGGAGTGCAGCGAAGGTGCTGATGGCCACCAAAGGATTCTTGATCTCATGAGCCAAAGTCGAAAGGGTAGCATCGAATAGAGACCCCTTTTCTGCAGTTGGACTCGCCGATGAGAACCGGCCTTCTTCTTTTTCTTTCTCTTCTCTGGAGGCAATCCATAATTCTCCTCGTCCGAAGCAGAAGATCAGGTCTTCCGGAAGCAACAGATCCCCTTCTTTCAAGGCTGCCGACCTCAGAGTCAAGCTTTCCAGTTCCCGCAAGTTGCCTGGCCAATGATATTGCTGCAGCACCTGCAAAGCTTCCGTGGAAAAGTTTTTCCGGGATATCTGCTCTTGCCCGTGCTCCTGAAGAATTTCGGTGGCCAGGCGGGGGATGTCTTCTTTGCGGTCGCGGAGAGGTTGCAGATTGATGGGCAGAATTTCAAGGGTCTGGTAGAGTTCTCCCCGTAATTTGCCCGCGGATATAGCTTGCGCCAAAGAAGTAGTGGAAGTGGTTATAATTTTGGCTTCGATACCTATCTCCTCCAGGCCGGGCCATCCAATGCGCTGGTCTTTCCAAAGATCTAAAAGGGTTGATTGCACATCCCATTCTAAATTCTCCACTTCCTCCAAAAAAAGGGTCAAAGAAACATTCTCCCCTCTGCCCGAATTTTGCAGCCAGAAGGAAAGTTTGCGCATAAATTTTTCCAGCGTTAATTCGCGGCAAAAAAAACGAATGAAGGGTGTATCCTTAAAGGGGCCCAGAAAGTGAATCGCTTTGGCCACTTCGCTTTTGCCTGTGCCCTCTTCACCCTGAATGAAGACCGGGAGAGAGGAAAAAGACACTTTGAATACTTTTTCCCGCACTTCGGGCTGCATCCGGGAGGAGTAGAGCCAGGATTTGATTTTTTCTTCGGCCGAAAGTGAAATTCTTGAAGGCCGACTCTTTTCACCCCAATCTTTTTCCAGAAGCAGGGCTTGAATTTTTTCGCGAAGGGTTTGCACCGGAAAGGGTTTGTCCAACCAATCGCTACCGGGCAGATCCAGTTTTTTCCCCCAGGCCGCTCTTTCTCCCAGGAGTAAGAGGAAAGGCAATCGTGGCTGGGTTTTGCGCAAATCGTGGAAAAAGGAACTGTAAAAAACTGGGGGCAGGTCCACCCCGGCCAATACAATCTCCACCTCTTCTCGCCCGGCCAGTTTTATGGCTTCTTGGAAATTGCTGGTGGTGAGTACCTCAAATTCCTCTTTCAAAATCATCCAGATTGACGCCCGCACGGTGGACGAAGGGTCTACCACTAAAGCCCTTCGTTTCCGCCCACTACTTTGTGAAAGCACCCTTTCCTCCGGGTTTCAATGGAAAATGAATCCGAAAAATCGTTCCCTTGCCAACTTCACTTTCTAAGTCGATGAAGCCCCCGTGTTCATGCACGATCTGGTGGCTGATCGATAAACCCAGCCCGCTGCCTTCGGGCCGGGTGGAAAAGAAAGGATCAAAGACATGATCTATATTTTCCGGGGAAATTCCGATTCCGGTATCACGAATTTCGATCTGCAGGAATGGTTCATTTTTATCATCGCGAGTTACTTGAACGATCCGGGTTTCAATCCAAATCTCCCCTTGACCCTCGATTGCCTGAATGGCGTTCAAGAGAATGTTCAGTAAGACCTGCTTGATCTGTTCGGCATCGACAAAGACCGATGGAAGATTGGGAGAATATTTTTTCGTAATGGTGATGTTTTTCTTCCGGGCTTCAGTGGAAATCAAAACTTCCATTCTATCGATGATGGCATTGACATCTTCCCCCTTTAGGTTGGGCTCAGACGGTTTAGCAAATCCTAACAACTCGTTAATTAAGGAAGTTAAGCGGTCGATTTCTCCGGAAGCGACCTTAAGAAAATAATCACGAAATTCAGTATCATCTATTCGTTCCGGAAGAAGCTGGGTAAAAGTTTTGATGGATACCAAAGGGTTGCGAATTTCATGGGCCAGGCTGGCAATCAATGTCCCCAGGGAAGCCAGGCGGTCAGAACGCCGTAAAATATTTTGCGACTTTTTCAGATTTTCGTAGAGATTGGCATTCTCGATGGCGATCGCTACCTGGTTGGCCAAAGTATTCAGAAGGTCGAGGTCTTCCCGATAGTACATTTCTTCCCCTGACTTATGGCCCAGGTTAATAAATCCAATCAACCTGTCTGAGTAAATAAGTGGCAGGCAAACTTCT
>JAOUFX010000563.1 GCA_029857975.1 Deltaproteobacteria bacterium
CCGAACGTGAAGCGTATCCGCGCTGCGATTGCACAGCTTGTTGGGGACAAACGATCATAAAGGGTGGCGGCTAACAATGGCATGCAGGCGACGGCTTGCAGCATCCGCTGCGCTCCTGCTTCCAGCCGCGCCTGATGCCCAGCGTTAGCTTCAAAAAGCCAGGGAGGATGGGAAAGTGAAATGCGCTAGATGTGAAGCTCAAATTAAGCAGGGGAAAGAAATAGAATATCACGGGCGAATCTTGTGCGAAGATTGTTATATGGATGCTCTATCTCCAGCTCGTGCTTGTAATCCTTGGGCAGTTTATACTGCAAAATCTCTTTCAAACCAGGAAGGCGCAGTTAGTGAAACCCAAGCGAAGATTCTATCCGTTCTGAAGCAGACCGGAGGTGTAGAACCAAATATTTTGGCTGAAATGCTGCAGATGAAATTAACCGATTTAGAAAGAGAAATTGCTGCCTTAAGGCATATGGAAAAGGTAAGGGCAAAAATGAAGGATGACAGGAAGGTAATTTGTTTATGGTAGTCTGCAAGAACCAGATCATGGAGTTCATCCAAGAGGTTGAGGGGTGGAAATAGCATCGTGGAGGTTTTCCCCGGGCGTGATCGGTCAAACCGCTTGGATTCTGTCGGTCAATTCAGCCCAAAACTTCCTTCAAAGTCGCCGAGAGAATCCGGATCATTTCCTCCACGTGCCCCCGTTCAACGATCATGGGAGGCATGAGGCGAATGGTCGCCGGTTGCGGCGAATTCAGAAGGAGCCCCTTCGGGAGCACCTTGCTCACGATTTCCTTTCCCGCATCTTTGGGCAGGTCAAACGCGATGAGGAGTCCTTTGCCCCTGATGCGGGTAAGGCCGAATTTGGCAGCCTCTGCGTTCAACTTGTCCATGATATAATCGCCCATCTTGGCGGCATAGGAACTGAGGTCGCGATTGATGATTTCTTCGACAACCGCGATGCCGACCGCCATCCCCAGCGAATTCCCTCCATACGTTCCGCCATGGTCCCCTGCGGCAAAGCAACAGAATTTGTTTTTGGCGAGGACCGCGGCCAGAGGATAGCCGGATCCGATCCCTTTGGCGAGGGTCATGATATCCGGATCAATCCCGTACTGCTGATAAGCAAATAACGTTCCGCAGCGCCCCAAACCGGTTTGCACCTCATCGACGATCATGACGATTTCCTGCTCATCGCACAGCTTCCGGATCCGCTTCATATATTCATCGTCCCCGATGTTTACCCCTCCTTCTCCCTGGATCGGCTCGAGCATGATGGCGATGGTCTTATCGCTGACCGCCTTCTGGATGGCGTTTAAATCATTGAAGGGAATGTGGACAAACCCCGCCGCCTTTGGTTCGAAGAGGGAAGCCCATGCCGGCTTGCCCGTGGCGGACATCATGGCCAATGTGCGCCCGTGGAAGCTTTGCTCCGTTGTGATGATCTCATAAGCCCCCTTTTTGTGCAGGGCGCCGAATTTCCTCGCCAGCTTGATTGCCGCCTCGTTGACCTCGGCGCCGCTGTTGCCGAACCACGCTTGATCGAAGCAGGAGTGACGGACCAGAAGGTCGGCGAAGGCGATCATTTTGTCATTGAAAAAGGCCGGGCTGCAATTCACCAGAACATCGGCCTGCTCTTTCAGGGCTTTCACCAAAACCGGCGGGCAGTGCCCGAGGGCGGTCACGGCCCACCCGCCGACAAAATCGAGATAACGATTTCCTTCGGTGTCGAAGAGGTACATTCCCTCTCCACGCTCCATCACAATCGGGGGCCGGTCCGTAACATAGATCAAACAGCGTTGGGCCATCTCGAGTAACTCAGAAGTTTTTCCCTTCATCATCTTGCACTCCCCGGGCCGAATGTCCCATGGCAAAACGACATCCGCCTCTCTTGGAAAATAAGCGATCCCGAAGGCAAGGCTTGGAATTCCCCGCCACCGGGGATCTGCCGTCAATCCTTTACTCCACGCTGGAGATTAAAACAAACCTTGGACCCTGTCAATTAAAAAAATTTTAAAATCCCGATAGTTGCATAAAACCGGGAGCGCAATTGATTCGTAATGAGTCCCTCAGCATTTCTCCTTTCTCCTCTCCCCCGGAGATTGTGTCGTTACCCGGGCGGGAGGGCATGAATGAGGAAGCATCGGCGGGAGAAGAAGATATTCAAAGCCTCAGCTTATTATCCGTAAACGAAAGGCGGATTCGAAGGGCACCAGAAATATTAGGGTTTTCAGCCCGCCTCGATCCATGGAAGGACCACCGCCTTATGATTCCGAAAGAATGCCCTCTCGCCCGGACCCCCAATTTACTAATTACGACACAGCCTCCCGATGAGGGGAGAGGGCGGCGTGAGGGGGGATTTTAAAAGGGGGGCAGATCTTTACGGGCTGTTGCCCAAATATTGCTTGCTAATTTAATCTCATGAACTTACAATCATGGCAAAACTCAATATCCATGGGGTTCTTGCCATAATGGGTCGCCAATCTTCTCCCCCGTACAGCTTCTTCCTTACAGGTTTTAACTTGGAAAAACGAATAGGCGAAGGTCATATCATGAGGATGATTTCGGAGAAGGTCGGTTTTAATTTTACCTACTATGGATTCTATGCGAACTTCTGGTGCAAGTGCGCTTCACCTTGGGTGATAGGAGGCCTAGCCGATGGAATGGCATCATGATAAGTTTACCGTCTCAGATGACCGAACGAGGGTTGACGTGCACATCGTTACCAAACTCCTCGGCGACACGTATTGGGCCCATAGGCGTCCTCCCCATGTTGTTGAACGCTTGATCGGAAATTCTTTGTGTTTTTCCATGTTCCGCGGAGGTGAACAAATCGGCTTTGCTCGCCTCGTTTCCGACCGCACAGTGTTCTCTTGGTTATCGGACTTGGTGATAGAGAAAAGCTTGAGAGGGAGAGGTTTGGGCCGGTGGTTTATAAAATGTATTCTGAATCATCCCGATGTCGCGGGCACTCAGTTCGTGCTCCAGACAAGGAGTGCGCATCGTTTATACGAGCAATTTGGGTTTGAGTTGAATGATAAACTCATGACCCGCTTGGCTCCGGCATATGACCAGCAAATGAAGCCGACTCGCTAAACCTCGCGCCTCATTTTCACCGTTATCCAAGACCTAAATTGAGTGATTTTTTTTTACACCACAGAGATCTCAGAGAATAATTTCATAGTTAAAAAACAAAATAAGCTCAATATTTTCTCTGTGTTCTCAGGTAATAAATTGGTCAGATCGAATATTGTTTTGTTTGCACTCAACGAGGGCCCAGAGTAAAGCAGAGAAAAGGAGTTTATTTCCTTGT
>JAOUFX010000565.1 GCA_029857975.1 Deltaproteobacteria bacterium
CTGGAGCCTAAAGACTCTTCCCTTAGGACAAAGATATTCATCCCTCTCTTCCTGGTACTGAAAGTCGGCTAAAGTTAATCGATCGCTTCTACGCTGTCTCTGCCGGTGTTCATCGTGAAACCTTGGGTCTCGACGCCTAAACCGCTTATCCGGAATATACGCATCCAATCCCTCTTCCTCACACTTCTTCAAATTCACTAGTTCGCAGTGCCTTCGATATCGACTTTACAGAAGGCGGCCATGACTATGTTTATGAATTCGTGCCAGAGAACGAAGTCTGGATGGATGATGACATCGAGGAAAAAGAGCGTGGCTATGTGCTTTTGCACGAATTGCACGAACGCAATCGCATGGCGAGTGGCTGGTCTTACAACAAAGCCCACGCTGAATCCAGCCGCCTCGAACATCGGTGTCGCCATTATCCGGAAGAATTGCATGATGCACTCGAAGCAGAAGGATGGGCATGACTCCGAGCGGCCTAAAATGGAAATGGAGCGAAGGGGCTGGATCATCTGGTACTGTCTGAGCAACCAGTGATGGGAAGAATCAGGGGGCAGGCCAAGCCGCTCGGCGCGTTAAATTAGGCAGTAGGCTGAAAATTCTCTGGAAAAATGGGAAGTTCTTCCTAAAATCTTGTTTTTAGGGTCCTCCCCGAGAATGCAACATTTCAAACGCAAGTCATTAATTTAGGCTTGAAAACCGAAGCCATTTCCAAAGGCAATTTTTCCCTTGATTACCCATCCCCTATAGAGTATTTTTTGGGCATCAGAAATAATGATGCCCTGAGATATTTTTATAATGGGAGCAGAATAAGGTGACAGATCCTTCCCTCTTATGGGTGTTTTTTCCAATTGCCATTACCCTTCACAATCTGGAAGAAGCCCTTTGGCTACCGCAGTGGTCGCACCAGGCCAAGCGCTTTCATAAACCCGTCGAACCCAGTGAGTTCTTCTTTGCAGTCATCCTCGTGACACTCCTTTCTTACTTGTCCACCTTTGTGGCCATTGCTGCCCCTTCAATTTGGCTTGGGCGACAGGTTTTTTTCGGATTCTTAGGTGCTATGATTCTCAACGCTTTCATGCCTCATCTTGTGGCTACCATTCTGCTGCGCAGATACGCTCCTGGCCTTCTAACCGGATTAGCGTTGCTGGTGCCCATTAATTCGACTATCCTAGTTCAAGCTATGGCGGCAGGTGGACTCTACTGGTGGGAACTCGTACTATCAACTATAGCAGTAGCGGGTCTTTTGCTCAGTCTATTGCCGGTGTTCTTTCGATTCGGCAAGCTGATGATCAAATGAATGAAAACCGTAAACTTACCCGTCCTACACGCTTCAGCAAAGCGTGGCATGGTCAGATAACTTTCTTTTCCAAGCGGCTGGGTAAAAACACGTGCAGCCAACGCGCCCCACGCCTTGCTAACGCTGGCCATTAACGCTTTCAATCGATAATATTCACATCTTCACTATGGTTCCCCGTATTGACTTGGTGCACTCTTCGGGCAAAGCATAACCTGGAACTGTGTGAGAAAGGAATTAGTGGGCAGGGTATCTATAGAAGAAGGGGCGGAGAATTTGAAAAGGGGTAGCTAAAATTCTTTCTAACGGATTTTGGCAAATGGGAACCATATTGCGCGGATAAAATTCTTATCTCCTATTCACCGTATCTGCTTATCTGAACATCAGCAGATGGACACTTCTTTTCCTGCGAGCCCAATTTGCAGTCTCTGGATGATTTCATCCACAAAATCATATTCGAGCCACTGTTTCAATTTTCTAAATTCATAAATTTTCCTGGTCTTAGAGACATAGTTCATCCTATCGATCAGAACAGAGTGGATGTAAGGCCTCATTTTCTCAGCAAGGACTTCCGGATTCAAGGGCAACAACGGCCCAATAAAGGCATAGGTCTTTATCCGGTTCTCAGAAAGTTCTCTTAGAGCATGAATCCTGGTCTCGATAGACGGAGCGTTAGGCTCAAACATTTCCCTTATTTTATCATCGTCTGTGGTGATGGTAATGCCCACCTCTATTTCCTTGACCTTTTTTATCAAATCCAAATCCCTGAGGACTAAAGGGGACTTGGTAAGGATGTTTATCGGAAACTGATAAGGTAAGAGAACTTCGAGGCACCGCCTGGTTATTTTAAATTGATTTTCAATGGCCTGGTAGGGGTCGGTTACCGAGCTGATCATTACATTTCCCCGAGGTGCCTTTTTTATCTGTCTCTGAAGGATCTCTGGGGCGTTTATCTTAACATCAACAAAACTTCCCCATGCTTCCCCATGGCCAGTAAATCTTTTCATAAAGGTGGCATAACAGTACTTGCATCCATGAGAACAGCCAGTATAAGGGTTGATACAATAATCTATCCCCGAAATTCCGGATTTCGACAGGATTGATCTCGCCTCTTTCTCTTTTATTACTACTTTCATATTCTTTCTATCCTTGGAGATCAGCATATCGTTATCTATTCTTTTGAGGAACGATTCTCCCCCCTCATTTTATACATTAAGATTTATTGGTCTGGGCCTTTTTGCTTTCAATTACCACAAATCCCAAAACAAAAAAAGCCCCATTGAAGGGGCTTAGGCTGAGGGGTTTATGGGAGCGGATTCAGCAGCTTGCCTTATGGGGCTGTTGGTGTCCAGTGTCAAACACAATCTGCATTTTAAGACGCTGGCGAGGGTTTCAGCGTCCACGCGGGCGACATAGGAATATAACACTAATAAAAGCGGCTTGCTATCAAATTGACATTGATGAACTCAAATACCAGAGGTCGTGGGTTCAATTCCCTCACCGCCTACCAGTAAAAACAAGGGGTTGCAGGTTATTGCTTGCAGCCCCTTTTTATTTGGTGTCAAAATGGTGTCATGGTTTTCGGAGGTTGGAATGTTATGAAGGTAGCATTTATTTGACAGGTGATTCCGAGTGATGATATAAAAAACTTATCGAAATTAACGCTTGCCAGGATTCGCTGAAGGCTATCAAGGTACATTCCCTAATTGGTAAGAACCTGGAGATATAGGCGGCAAAGCGACGCGGTTAATTTCCACCAAGTATGAGGTTTAGTGCGTGTTCGAACTGAACCCGTTGGATGATTAGAATACTATACTCGCAATGAAAGGAGCAGAAAAAGAACTTCCAATGACAAATGGCCAAAGACAGGAACTGATTCGACTACTTGCAGCCAGTGAAGAAATTTCGCCCGAATGGGCCCGTGTTCTATTTCCACCGAAGAAACGAGAATATGAACTTGTTTACGATGGTAAGGACATTGAAAAGGTGAACTGTTGGCAATTC
>JAOUFX010000566.1 GCA_029857975.1 Deltaproteobacteria bacterium
AAAGGCGAGAAAAGCTATGGTTAGGGTACATTCTTCAATCCTGCCAAATGCTGCACTGGACGAGGGCACTATGCAGGCCATGCTCATAATAGCAAGGCCCGGCGTTAAAAAGGGCAAAAAGTCACACCCATTGTAAATTTCGCTCCCGGCATCGCCTCCGCTCTGGGACTGCCGCCTCTGGCTGATACGGATGGAGCGCCACTGGTTTTCTTGTTTGAAGAATAAATAATCTTAACCAGCCAACTTGAAAGGAGGGCAAAATGGAAAGGAAAAAGGTGCATATCACGACTATGGTTTTGTGCATGAGTTTTATCGCTTTGATTTGCGGTAATGCAATCGCGGCCAGTGATTATCCTTCTAACCCAGTTCAAGTCATACTCCCATGGGCTGTAGGTGGCGGGACTGATATTTCAACAAGAGCATTGGTGAATACTGTCCAGAAGTTTTTCCCTCAACCTTTAGTTGTAGTTAACCGCCCTGGCGGTGCAGGAACTGTTGGTATGACGGAATTTTGCAAATCAAAGCCCGACGGATATACTATTTGTTCCAATGCATGGGGACCTATGGTTACCCAGCCATCTCTTAAAAAATTGGAATACACTGAAAAAGACTATATTCCCATCATGCAAACTTATTCAGCCCCGAGGATTTTATGCGCGCATCCCTCCCGCCCTTACAATAACATGAAAGAGTTTATTGAATACGCCAAGAATAATCCAGGTAAAGTTAAAGTTGGAGTAGCAGGAGTGGGAACCACAGGACACCTTGCTATGTTGCAGATGGAATCAGAATACGGTGTAAAATTCAACATCGTGCCCATGGGCGGCGGCGGACCTCAAAAAGTCGCTGTACTGGGGGGGCATGTTGATGTTGCAACGGCGATCACCGGCGAGGGCGGCCCATTTGTGGTAACAGGTCAGTTAAAAGCATTGGGAGTTTTTGACTCAAAAAGATTTCCCGAATTTCCCAAAATTCCTACACTGGCAGAACAAGGATACCCGATTGACAGCGGGGTAGCCAATTTTATCATGGCTCCTGCGGGGACTCCTGAGCCTATAATTAGATTCTTGCGCGATTCGTTCAAGAAAGGCCTGGAAGTTCCAAGTTACCAAGAAGCCATCAGAAAGCTGAAGTTCAATGTGGAATATCTTTCCCCAGAGGAAAGCAGGGCTAAATTGGAAAGATTTCGTAAGCTTTACAAAGAGTTAATTGAAAAAATGGGACTTTCCAAATAATAATAGTTACAAAAATAGAGTCTGATAGGGATCGGGCGCAAAGAAGGTAGCTCCTTTTCCTTTCAGACTCTTTTGGACCCCACTTAATGATCCCTTGAATTGTTGAATAGTGAGAAGAACTGATTACATAATTGGTCTGATCTTAATTCTTCTTGGCATATTTATTTACTTTTCATCATATTCCATTCCTGTTATGGCTATTGTCGAAAAAACAGGAATGGTCAATTCACGATTTTTTCCAAAGCTCTGTGCAATCTCCCTTATTGTTTTTTCCATTCTAATGATTCTGGAGAACTACATACTAATGCATAAAAAAGAAAAGAAGTTGAAGGACCAAGACGACAAAAAAGAAGAGATTGATGGTATTCGGTTAATTGTTGCTGCGGCGTTGAGCTTTATGTATTTAATTACTTATCAATATCTTGGGCATTTAGTTTCTTCCTTTATCTTCATATCTGTTTTTATGTATTTTTTAAGTACTCGCAATCTATTTCTACTTATCAGCGTACCGGCGGCTATATCCTTTTTGATTTATGCGGTTTTTAAAATTTTGCTGGGAGTTCCCTTACCCAAGGGAATAATATTCTGAAATGGAATCTTTAATTCAGCAGGTAATCACAGGATTCATAGATATCTGGCACTTGCAGCATCTGATGGCAATTGCGCTTGGTGTTTTTGGAGGTATCGCCATTGGCGCTCTGCCGGGTCTTACTGCTACCATGAGCGTTGCGATACTGACGCCGATTACATTCGCCATGAATCCGATGACAGGGATTTCGATGTTGCTGGGTGTCTTTTGTGGAGGCATTTATGGGGGCTCAATCACAGCCATACTTATCAGAACACCTGGCACACCAGCAGCAATTGCAACTGTTTTTGATGGATATCCAATGGCTCAAAAGGGTATGGCAGGGCAGGCCTTAGCTATGGCTCTTTTTGCGTCATTTTGTGGCGGTATCATCAGCGCTCTTATCTTAATTTTTACCGCGCCGACATTGGCTAAAATCGCTCTGGAATTTGGGCCCCCTGAATATTTCGGGATCACTGTCTTTGGGATTAGCATTATCGCATCGGTTTCCGGAGAGAGATTGATCAAAGGCTTGATTGCTGGGATTTTTGGATTGCTGCTTTCAACGGTTGGGATGGATCCTGTTACCGGTGTTCCCCGCTTTACCTATGGTGCGACAACGATGCTTTCGGGATTCAGCTTAATTCCAGTTCTTATCGGAATCTTTGCAACCGCTGAGGTCTTTTATCGGGTTGCGATAGTTGAATCGCCAAAGGAAAAAATCACATTTCAGGAGAATAACATAAAAGGGCTATTTATTCCACTTTCCTTGATAGGAAAAAACGCCTTGAATATTATTCGGTCGGCTCTCATAGGTACTTTTATCGGGATTGTTCCGGGGACAGGGGGAGGGATAGCCGCATTCATCGCTTATGCAGAATCAAAAAGAGCTTCGAAGCATCCAGAAAAATTCGGCACAGGTATTGTCGAGGGGGTAGCTGCACCCGAGGCCGCAAATAACGCAACAACGGGAGGCGCTCTGATACCCATGTTAACCCTCGGTATTCCTGGTGATCCTGTAACTGCGATATTAATAGGGGCTTTTATGATTCAAGGATTTATGCCTGGGCCTCTGTTGTTTCAGCAGCATGGTCGCATTGTATTCGCATTATTTGCTGGATTGCTCATAGCTAATATTATGATGCTTGGAATGGGTATCCTTGGGATTCGGTTATTTTCAAAAGTTATCAAAGTCCCAATGTCGATATTATCTCCCACTATTCTCTGCTTATGCTTTGTGGGATCATATGCAGTGGGTAATAGCATGGTGGATGTGGCAGCTATGCTGGCCTTGGGGATGGTGGGGTTTTTTATGCGACGGCACGACTTTCCGGGTGCGCCTATTGTAATCGCCTTTATTTTAGGACCTCTGGTTGAAAAATCATTGCGCCAGTCCCTTGCCATCTCTCAAGGAAGCTGGAATATTTTTGTAACTAGCCCTATTTGCATCTCTTTTTTGATCCTTACCGTTCTTTCCGTGGCATTTTCAATTAATCG
>JAOUFX010000567.1 GCA_029857975.1 Deltaproteobacteria bacterium
CATGTTCAGAGTCTGGGGTCAGGCTTAGGTATTTAGGTATTGACTAGGCGCTCCTTTTTGTCTAATCTTCCATTATGGCGAGGAAACCAAGAGTTCATTTCCCGGGAGCACTTTATCATGTGGTTGTGCGGGGTAACAAGGGGCAGAGAGTGTTCCGGCGGGAGGCAGATTTCAAGCTGTATCTGAGATTGCTTGGAGAATATAAAGAGGCTTTCGATTTTGTTCTTTGCGCATATGCGCTCATGCCAACGCACGTCCACCTGCTGATTGAAGCGAGAAACAAGCCTCTTTCCGGCCTCATGCAGCGACTTCAGTTTAGGTACACACGGAATTACAACATTCGATACAGGACCTGGGGACATCTTTTTCAAGGTCGATACAAAGCGATTCTTTGCGAAAAAGATTCCTACCTGATGGAGCTTTCCGCTTACATCCATCTGAACCCGGTTCGTGCTGGAATTGTTCGGCATCCTATGGAATACCGATGGACGAGCTATGGCTCGTACCTGAACGGGGGGAAACTGGGGATTGTGGACGTGGAGCCCGTTCTTGGTCAATTTTCGGTGGACAAGGGGAAAGCGGTCCGGGCTTACGAGCAGTATGTGCTGGACCATATGGGGGATGGGCATCGAGGAGAGTTCTACAAGGTGGAGGATCAGCGTTTTCTGGGGTCGAAAGGATTCTTGGATAGGGTTCAGCGGGGTGCGAGAGAAAAGGTTGAGTATATCTATGATATTTCCCTTGGTGATATGGTGGACGGGGTTGAGATGCGTTTTGGAATACCTGCTAGCGTGATAAGGGGTATGAGCCGGAATCGGAATGGAGCTTGGGGACGCAGTATGGTGGGTTACCTGGGCAGGAAACTTGCGGGCTACCCTTTGAACAGCATTGCCGATTATTTTCGGCGTGATCCTGTTTCGTTGTGCCAGGGGATTACAAAGGTAGAAAAGCGCATGAGGGAGAAGGATGGGTTCAGAGAGAAACTAATTGGGTTGGAAAAGAATCTGGTCGAGGGCCGCAAAACAAAAATAAAGAAATAACGAAGTCTGACCCCATTTCCATTTCCCCCATTTCCACATGGCGTAAAGGGGCGCTTTCCCCTATAGTCGCTGACCTATTTCCGATCATTTTTTCATTCCTAAGATAAAGGGATCAAGAATTCTCAATCTTAGAACCTAACCCGAAATTTAAATTTTGAGGGTACGCCGACAGGCTCGCAGTGTGAAGGAGAAGTCGAAATGCGTGTCTCCGTTTCATCAAAGAGCTCCAAGATTTTCTATGGCTACTGGATCCTCGTGGCCGCCTTTTTCTTCGCTTTCATCTTCTCAGGATGCGGCTTCTATGCCTTCAGCCTCTTTGTTGTTCCTCTTGAGGCAGACCTCGGCTGGGATAGAGGTAGAATCATGCTCGCCCTTACACTCTCCTTCCTTGCCAGCGGTCTGACAGGACCGCTGGTGGGACGGATCGTTGACCGTTATGGGGCAAGAAAAGTGATAGCTACAGGTGCGCTGGTCGGAGCTATCGGTTACATACTTGCCAGCCTGGTAAACGAGCTCTGGCAATTCTACGGGAGCTTCATCATCAACGGACTCGCCATGGCGGGGGTGGGGCCGGTTCCTACGACCGCTGTGATATCGGACTGGTTCAAGAAACGGAGGGGGACGGCAATAGGTATTATGTCAGCTGGTATCGGCGCCGGCGGACTTGTTCTCGCTCCGCTACTCGGTGGCTATTTAATACCTAATTTCGGGTGGAGGATGGCCTATCTTGCTCTCGCCCTGTTTGTGGCGGCGCTTATTCCTCTCGCTCTGCTGGTGATAAAGACAAAGCCTTCGGAGGTGGGGGGGCTGTTTCCCGACGGCGACAGTGCTCCCTCCAAGGCACCCGAGACTAAAACGGCGACTTCTGCTCCCAAGGGACTGACTCTCCGGACAGCAATATCTACCTCAACGTTATGGCTGATTGCCTTATCTTTCTTCACTTTTGGTATTGCCGAGGTTGGTGTCCTCCAGAACGAGGTACCCTATCTTCAGAGTGTTGGTTTTTCTGCGGGGATGGCGGCTGGCATCCACGGCATGGTTGGCCTGTGGAGCACAATCGGGAAGTTCGCTTTTGGCTGGCTTTGTGACAAAATCAAGGCCAGCTATGCCTGCGCCATTGGTACCGCTCTGCAGATAGTCGGCACCCTGCTTTTGATGAATATCGGGCTGGAGTCGCCACCGGCCATGATATGGATATATGTCTTTCTGATAGGACTCGGGGTGGGCAACTGGCTACCGACAATGGCCATGCTGGTCAGCACCAACTTCGGGCTGCTTGCCTACGGCGCTATCTTCGGTATGATAGGGTTCGCGCAGAGCCTGGGCGCCTCTATCGCCCCCTTTCTTACAGGCTATATGTATGATGCCATGGGCACCTACCACCCGGTATTTGTCGTGCTGGCTATCTCATACACGGTCTCCATGTTGAGTGTCCTGTTTGTCCGCCGTCCCAAGGTTTCATCCGGTCCGGTGGAATAATAGGAGGAAGGGGAAAATGTCGCTAAATCTGGGGACACTATACTGGTTTTTAATTGATGACGGCGGGCGT
The DNA here is from genome assembly GCA_029857975.1 of Deltaproteobacteria bacterium. The sequence goes on from JAOUFX010000567.1 coordinate 2,590, forward strand.
TGCGAGGAAAAACCAATATAGGGCCCCTGTATATTGGCAGAGGAAGGATTATCCTTGTTAGACATCTTTATCGATGCTGATGGCTGTCCGGTGAAGCAGGAAGTCTATCGTGTGGCAAAGCGCTGTGGGCTCAAGGTCACCCTGGTTTCGAACTCGCGGATGGGGACCCCTCAGGAGGGCTGGCTCGAAGTCGTTATTGTGGATGGGCAGTTCGACGCGGCGGATGACTGGATTGTCGAGCATGTGAGCGCGAATGATATCGTGATCCCCGGTGATATTTCTCTGGCTTCTCGGTGCTTGGAAAAGAATGCCCAGGGCGCGGTCCGTCGGGTCGCCTTTTCAACAAGGAAAGCATTGGCGATGCCCTCGCGAGCCGGGAGCTTCTGTCCCATCTCCGCGATCTCGGGACCATAACCGGGGGCCGGCTCCCTTCGAGAAACGAGATCGCTCCCGTTTCCTCCAGCGTCTCGACGAGACGATCCAGGTCCTCCGTAGAAGGAAATAGTTTACCGGCGCAGGGTTCGGGGCTCAAACATTTACAAGAAGCTCAAGAGGGAACAAGAAGCAAAAATCGGTTCCAACAAAATCGATAAGGAGGTGTCGCAATGTCCGGAGTAACTGCCAACGGGATTCAAATCGAGTATGAAACCTTCGGAAACCCATCAGGCCGACCGCTTCTTCTGATTATCGGGCTGGGGGGGCAGATGATT
>JAOUFX010000568.1 GCA_029857975.1 Deltaproteobacteria bacterium
GATAGACTGCATCGGCGGATCCGTATCCCTTCACGAAGAGCGAGGCCATGATTACTTCTGGCAACTCAGCGTCTCCACCGCGGGTGAATCCTATGGCGCTGCGGTCGGCTGCTCCAGGTTCAAAAATGTAAAAACCTTAACCACCTTAGCCCCGGACTATGTATGGGGCCGGCAGGAGGTGGAAGGATTTATGGGGCCCTTCCAAAAGGCGCGCCCGGAGGTTAAGGTGCTGGAGAACTTCTGGCCGAAGCTCGGGGAAAAAGATTATACTCCCTATATCACGGCGATCATTGCCAAAAAGCCAGACCTGTTGTATTCGGTTTTGTACGGAGGGGATTGGATCAACTTCGTAAAACAGGCTAAACCCTATGGGCTTTTTGGAAAGATGTTGGTCTTTTGTTTTGCCGAGTCGAGTTGCCAGGCGGCCCTGGGGAAGGAGGCTCCTGAAGGCACCTGGGGATTCGCCCGTGCGCCGGCAGTCTCTATCGATACCCCGCAGATGAAGAGCTTTGTCACGGCATTCAAGGAAATAAACGGAAGATTTCCGGCGGACACTTCAGTTACGACATATGACGCGGTTAACGCCTTTAAGAATGGCGCGGAGAAAGCCAAAAGCACCGATGGGCCTGCCTGGGTTAAGGCCATGAAAGGGGCGTCAGTCCCAACGCTCAGGGGAACCATCAAATTCCGCGAATGCGACAACCTGTCCAATTCCCCCGAATACATCGGCCCGCTGGTCTTTGAACCGAAGTACGGCTTTGTAATCTTTAAACCCGCCGAGGCCGTCGATACCATGGCGATTGCCAAAAGCTGCCAAGAGACTATGGAGATGCGGAAGAAAGCCAAGAAATAATAGCCCTTAGAGGTTCGCGAAAGCTTTCCGATGACCCTTATCACACTTGTAAACCAATTTATAAGCGGAGCGACCTATGGGCTGGTTTTGTTCATGGTAGCCCTGGGGTTGGCTTTGATCTTCGGCGTTATGTCGATCGTCAACCTGGCCCATGGGTCGCTTTATATGTTGGGAGCCTTCTTTGGTTATTTCATCTGGTCTGCTCTCCGGGATATGCAGTTTTCTTTCTGGTTGAGCGTCCTGTTGGCCGGCCTTGGAGTGGCGGCCGCCGGGTTTATTCTTGAATATCTGCTCCGGCCGTTCTATCGCCGGGGGCATACAGACCAGATTCTTTTTACCTATGCCTTCATGTACATCATTGCTGACCTGGTAAAGATGTTCTGGGGGGGTAGGTACTACACCCTTCCCCGGCCCCCCGGACTGGAGGGGAGCCTTACCATCGCAGGAATCATTCTGCCGACCTACAATCTGTTCATCATCGGCGTCTCGCTTTCCATCGCGGCCCTTTTATGGTTCTTATTGGCCAGGACCAAATTGGGGAAAATCATCAGGGCTGCCGTGTTTGATCGAGAAATGGTCGGCATTTTGGGGATTCGTCTACCCTGGCTGTTTGCCCTCGTCTTCGGCATAGGCGCTTTTGTTGCCGGAGCAGTGGGTCTTCTGGCCGCTCCCATGGGCAGTATTGCCGTGGGCATGGATGTGGAAATTATTGTCCCCGTATTCGTGGTTTGCATTATCGGCGGCATGGGAAGCTTTTTGGGGGCGCTGATTGCCTCCCTCATCATCGGCGAGGTTTATGCCTTCGGCATCTTAGTTCTACCGCAGGTAGCCATGGCCTTCATGTTTCTGGTGGTTATCGTGATTTTGATCATTCGCCCCCAGGGGCTCTTCGGGAGGCCTCAAGGGTGAAAGAAATGAAAAAGAATGCTCCTGAAAGCCTGAGCCCTGGCGTTAGAAACCGGAAACTATGGGTCCCCTTGGCAGGTCTCCTGATCGCGATCCTCCTCCCCCACCTTTTGCCGCAGTATTACGTTCACCTGATGAATCTCTTCCTAATCGGCTCTTTATTTGCCTTGAGTTTTAATATCTTGCTGGGCAATACGGGCCTTCTCTCCTTCGGTCATGGGGCCTATTTTGGTCTCGGCGCTTACGGCGTTGCCCTGCTCATGCAAAAAGCCGGTGTCCACTATTTTCTGGCCATTCCCTTGAGCCTGCTCATAACGGGGGCCATCGCTGCGGTTATCGGATACTTTTGTTCCCGGGTGGTCGCCATGTCTTTTGCCATTCTTACCCTGGCTTTTGGTGAACTGCTTTTTACGATCGCTTCCAAATGGTACACCTTCACCGGTGGAGATGACGGGATTCAGTCCGTATTTCCTCCCGGCATCATTGCTTCCAGTGCCCGTTTTTATTATTTTACTCTCATCATCGTTGCCCTCGCTTCCCTGGCGATCTGGCGAATTCTCCATTCTCCTTTCGGATACACCCTTCAATGTATCAGGGATAACCGGCAAAGGATTGAATCGATCGGCATTAACGTGAGACGTTATCAGTGGATGGCTTTTATCATATCGGGGATATTTGCCGGACTGGCGGGAAGCCTCTTCGTAACCCTTAACTGGACAGTCGCTCCCACGGACATAGGGTGGGTTAAGGGAGGCGAGCCCCTTGTCATGACCATCGTGGGGGGGCAGTATGTTTTTGGAGGGCCTATCATTGGGGCAGCGATTTTAACTTTTTTCCAGTTCTTCGTCGGCCAGCTGACTCTTTACTGGGCTCTGGTCATAGGGATTGTGTTGGCCCTCGTCGTTCGTTTCCTGCCCGGGGGAGTAGGGGGTTATATTCAGGAGAAACTGGCTTTCAGACGCCAAAATCATTCCAGCGGAGTTTGAGGTGATTTTACAAGTTAAGGAATTAACCAAGATTTTTGGCGCTCTCTATGCTGTCGATAATGTCTCTTTCGGAATCGATCGGGGAGACCTGGTAGGCTTAATCGGACCCAATGGAGCTGGGAAGACTACCCTGTTTAACCTTATAACCGGCTTCCTAACCCCGGAGGCGGGGAAGGTTTTTTTTAAAGGAGAAGATATTACCCACCTGCCGCCGCATTCCATTGCCCATAAAAAAATGGCTTTGGCTTTTCAAGTTACCAAGATCTTTTCGCGGCTCACCGTTTTTCAGAACATTCAGGTTGCATTTTTCGCCTCTAAGGGAAAGGCCAAAGACTTTTTTTCACTGGCCCCCAAACTCATGAAAGAAGAAACCAATGAGATACTGGAGGCCGTCGGCCTTTCCCGAATGGCGCAAAGTCCAGCCGATGCCCTGTCCCAGCCGGATAAGAAACGGCTCGAGCTGGGTATCGCCCTGGCCTGTAAGCCCGAACTTCTTCTCCTGGATGAACCCACCTCCGGACAATCCGCAGAAGAGACCTTTTCCACGATGGAA
>JAOUFX010000570.1 GCA_029857975.1 Deltaproteobacteria bacterium
TCCTCTACATTTTCCATCATGACACTCCCTTTCTCTCTCAAGAGAGTGTCACCTATTTTTACCCTTCTCCTGGCCCTACGATCTGGTAGTTAGCTCAAAACCCTTACTATGGGTGCTAACCTATATCTTGTTGGCCTTGATTATGAAACACAGAATATCATTAGCGACGCAGAACCCTGCCATATATGCAAAAGAATGATAATAAATGCTGGAATAAAAAAGGTGTTTATAATGGCTACGGAGAAAGAATTCCGACAAATTGAGGTAAAGAAATGGATTAATAGCAATCTCGGTGAGATAAAAAAGATAAAGGGGAAATGGACTTTTGTCATGCCCGAAGGTTATGGTTACCATTCATAAATTCTTTCAGAATTTGAACTTTTGGGGACGTAGCTCCGTTGATTCCGTTTCGGGGTTCTTGCAGAATGTGCTAAACAATTCCACTGCACGTTCTGCACGTATGTACCGGACCGCCTTATTGTCCGGAACCGTTGAGTGAAAAGGCCGAAGCATTTCTTAGGGCTCGTTGGCATTCGGCAATCAGCACCTTAACCACGGCGAAGGTTTAAAACAGGCGAATGGAAAAATATAGATTTTCCCCTTAGCCACCGTCTATTCGCTTAGGTCAACCGCTAAATTGACAACCCAGCCAAATGATAGTATTGATATAGCATAATGGTAGCGGAGGTGCTGTGAAGAGTACGAGTTCTGGATCACCAGAGAATTCAAAGAGGAGGGAGAGGCTTTGAATCGGGATCAGCTTGAAAAACTTACGGCCGACGGGCGATTCATCAAAGGAATTTATAATTATTGTGATCGATGGTGTGAACGATGTCCCCAAACCTCCCACTGTTTGAACTTCACGATGTTGGAGAAGGAATTTTCGGATCCGGAAACGCATGATATTAGAAATGAGGCCTTCTGGAAAAAATTAGCGGAGATCTTCAGGGAAACCCTGGAGCTGCTGAGGGAATCGGGAAAGAAATGGGGAATAGAATTAGAGAATTTAGATTTAGGGAGTGACGAAGAAAATATGCGGGGGAATGATGAGGCTGTGGAAAAGCACGTGATTTGCCGCGCCGCCAAGGGCTACAGTAAGATGGTGGAAGATTGGTTCAAAGGAAGGGAAGGATTATTTTTTACAACGGCCACTTTTATTAAAGAGGGAGTTGACGCTGAGGAAGCCTTTGAGGTGATCCGATGGTACCAATACTTTATTGGGGCCAAAATTACGCGAGCCATCCGGGGAAAGATGGAAGAAGAAGAGGAGAGATGCGAAGAATTTCCCAGCGACGCGGATGGCTCAGCCAAGATCGGCCTTATTGCCATTGACCGCTCGATCGGCGCATGGACAGTGATTTCCCGCTATAACCACCTCTATGCTGAGAGCGTTTTTAAAATTATCTCTTTTCTCAACCTTTGGAGACAGGCCGTCGAGGAAACATTTCCCAGAGCGAGGTCATTTATCCGCCCCGGGTTTGATGACCTTGATCTAAATGTAATGGTTTCGGGCAGGGAGTCTTAATAAGGGAAAACACAGACAAGTTATTTACCTATAGGTTTTCCGGCAACTATAAGCGGTGTCGAAATTGAGTTGTTAAAGAAGCTTTTTGTCAACGGCTTATGACGCTCATTTTGCCCTTGAAAATGGGGCTTTAAGCCTTCAAGATACCCAACCTCGGGGGAAAATCTGATTTAATTTCAATCGATAAGCTTGGCCCGACCCAAATAAACACAGAATAGATTCCTTGATGGCAGCGTTGTGCTATGGTAGTATACAACTATGCCGACGGTTTTGAGACACAAAGGATATCGCTTCTTCTTTTTCAGTCTGGACCGTCCGGAACCAATCCACATCCATGTCGAAAAGGGGGAGAAGTACGCCAAGTTCTGGCTTAACCCGATTTCTGTTGCTCGTTCGCACGGTTTCCGTGACCACGAATTGAGGGAAATCGTTGGGATCATCAAGGATCATCTCCCGATTTTAGAGGAGCATTGGCATGAGTTTTTCAGTTGTTGATTACGAGCCGCTTGCGACCGAAGTAAAGTGCACACGCGATGCCCTAGTTGTGGTTCTGGAAGATGGCAGACAGATTTCTGTACCTCTCGCGTGGTTTCCCCGTCTTGAGAACGCTACCCCTGCTCAAAGGAAAAATTGGCGCCTGATTGGCGGAGGGATAGGCATTCACTGGGAAGACATCGACGAGGATGTCTCCATCGAAAGTCTTCTTGCGCTGAAATAGCCACTTGACTACAATCCCCCAGAACTATTATGCGTGAGTTTTTTGGGGACTCCGTTGATTCCATTTTGGGGTTCTTGCAGAATGTGCTTAAAGATTCCAATGCGCGTTCTGTATGTACCTTCAGGACCGGAGAAGATTAAAGCCATTTTTCGATCGGAAATTTGCGCGTGAAAGGATTTCCGAAACGAACGCCTTCCAAAGCAGTCCCATCTCGGAAATCTTCGATGAATACGACAGGCACCTGGTTTAGGCGGGCAGTCGCCCAGGTTTGGGCATCATATTCAGCCCTCCATTGCATCCTCTATCCAAGAACAGTAGAAAGAATATTTTTTGTAGAAACGTGGCTGAAAAATATGTATCTTAATTTATACCTGGGATTTTTGGCTGATTTTCGAAGATCGGCTTCGAGCAGAGGCCATTGGATTGGGAGGGAAGATGAAAAGTTATCGCAAAGAACTATGGTTCAATATTCCCGGGCGGAGGGCGTTTGTAAATATAACGCCCCAGGTTGAAGCGTGTTTGCAGGAAAGCGGGATAAAGGAAGGGCTGATCCTGGCGAATGCCATGCATATCACGGCGTCGGTTTTTATCAACGATGATGAATCCGGCCTCCACCAGGATTACGAGAGATGGCTAGAGAAATTGGCTCCCCATGAGCCTGTCTCGCAATATCTGCACAACCGAACAGGGGAAGACAACGGAGACGCCCATCTGAAAAGGCAGATTATGGGAAGGGAAGTTGTGGTCGCGGTGACGGGAGGGAAACTGGATTTCGGTCCCTGGGAGCAGATTTTTTATGGCGAATTTGACGGAGGACGCCGCAAACGAGTGTTGGTGAAGATTATCGGTGAATGAAAGTTCTCCATGGGGGCGGGGCTTATTGCTCACATGATAAATAAATCGCAGGGATAGATTTCTCAGAAAAAGGCATCGCATGGGCAGGCATCATATAAAAGTTGTAGGGATCGATCTCGCAGGGAGCGAAAAAAGACCCACGGGAATGTGTTGCCTGAAGGGAAGACAGGCCAGGGTCTCGGTGATTCATACCGATAA
>JAOUFX010000569.1 GCA_029857975.1 Deltaproteobacteria bacterium
CCTGTCGTCAGCGGGGGATCCCTTTTCACCGGTTGTGGAGCGGAGCCGGCCATGATGCTATGACCTTCCCTACCCAGCACATTCCAACGGGTATGATCTTTGTCCCCTGCGTGGGAGGGGAAAGCCACTGTCCCAATGAAGACATCCGCTTCGAAGACGCTGCTACGGCTGCCCAGGTGCTGGCGGATACGGTGGTGAGACTGGCCCTCCAGGAATTTCTTCACCCTCTCCCGTAGACCTTTTTGATCTTTTCGATCAATCCCGTGCTCGATGCCCCCGCAACCATTGGGACGAGCACGACTCGACCGCCCAGGTTTTCCACTATTTCCCGCCCGATAATTCGGTCTTTGGACCAATCGGCTCCTTTTGCTAATATGTCCGGCTTCAAAGCTTCAATCAAGTGCAGGGGGTCGGGTTCATTGAAGAAAACTATGTAGTCTACAAATTCAAGGGCGGATAATACTTCCGCTCTTTCTTTTTCCGGTACGATCGGTCGATTTTCCCCCTTAATTATTCTTACTGAACGATCGGTATTCAGCCCAATGATGAGGATGTCTCCCAGGCTTTTGGCCTTTTTCAGGTAGCGGACATGCCCGACGTGCAGGATGTCAAAGCAGCCATTGGTGAATACAACTTTCTTCCCTTGCGCTTTTAACCCGGGTAAAAATTTTCTCATCTGAGTGATGGTTTTAGTTTTTTTGTTTATCATTCCCTGGGCTTCCTTTTACATGCGGAAGGAATTTTATCATCCACGAAAACAGTTTGCAACCCTAAAAGCTTAAAAGCGTAGAAAATCCTTATCGGACATGGATCAACGCAGATTGACAGGATTATAAAAACGGCGCAAGGCATAAGGTCCAAGGCGCAAGGTAAAAAATTAGAAATAAGCTTTATTGCTAACTGATTCCTGACTCCTAACATTATATCTTTTTCTGCGTTTATCTGCGAAAATCTGCGTCCCCCTATTTTTTTCCATAAAAAGGTTGACATATTCTTCCCATATATGGTAATGAAAAAAAGGTTATTTATTAGAAATAAAAAATATGACTTTCGTCATTTAAACTTTTGAAAAGACAGGAGAAAATTAAATTATGTTAGAAGTTAGGTTCCATGGCCGGGGGGGACAGGGTGCTGTTACTTCCGCTGAAATCGTCGCTCTGGCGGCCATTGAAGAAGGTAAGTATGCCCAAGGATTTCCCAGCTTTGGCCCAGAACGGAGAGGAGCACCGGTCGCAACCTTTGCCCGCGTGGATGACAAACCCATTCGCCTGCGTTCCAAGATATATGAGCCCGATGTGGTGGTAGTGTTAGACCCGAGCTTACTCAAAATCCTTGACCCCTCCCAAGGTTTAAAACCCAGTGGCTTGTTGATCATCAACACCAATAAAACGATCAAGCAGATCCGGTCTGAGTTCGGTTATAAAGTTCAGATAGCTACCGTCGATGCCGACCAGATCGCCCGTCAAGAGTTGGGCCTTCCAATTACCAACACCACAATGCTGGGAGCCTTAGTTCGGGGAACAGGAATTGTTCAGTTGGATTCCCTGATGCCGCCGCTGAAATCTCGTTTCGGGAGAGGAGCGGAAAGGAATGAGAGGGCACTCCGCCGGGCATTCAACGAAACCATCTTGAATAATTGAAAGGGAAAATCACCGCTCCTTAGACCCCGGAGGGTAGAAGATCGATAGGAGGGGCTCGGACAGAGGAGGGGAACATATCAAGCATCAAAATAAATTTTTGACGGAAGAGTGAAGGAGAAAGACAGTGGCTAAACCTATGGAACAATACACTTGGAAAGAAATTCCCATCGGCTGCGTGGTGGCCGAGCCGGGAAATGCCCGGGAATATAAGACCGGCGACTGGAAGTCGCAGAAGCCCGTGGTGGATACGGCCAAATGCATCAAGTGCGGTGTCTGCTGGGTTTTTTGTCCGGACGCAGCGATTGCTAAAAACGAAGAAGGTTACTATCTGGCCAATTTAAATTACTGTAAGGGCTGCGGCATCTGCGCCCGGGAGTGCTGGACGGGATGCATTGCGATGGTGGAGGAGGAAAAATGAAGCTCGAGCGAGTAGGAATGGAGGTTTCCATCGCAGCTGCCGAAGCTGTGAAAATGGCCAACGTGGACTGTATCGCCGCCTACCCCATTACTCCCCAGACCCACATTGTCGAACACATTTCCGAGCTGGTGGCCAACGGAGAACTGGATGCCGAATTTATTCCGGTGGAGTCCGAGCATTCCGCCCTTTCAGTTTGCGCGGGAACTTCAGCTGTGGGAGCACGTACCTATACGGCCACCAGTTCTCAGGGTCTGGCGTTAATGCATGAGATTCTTTTTATCGTTTCGGGCATGCGGCTACCCATTGTTATGAGCGTGGCCAATCGGGCGCTTTCGGCCCCATTGAGCATCTGGAATGACCACAGTGATGTTATGGCATCCCGGGACTGCGGCTGGATCCAGATCTTCACTGAAAATGGGCAGGAGGTTTTTGATCATTCCATCTGTACCTTTAAAATTGCGGAAGACCCAAGAGTCCTCATGCCCACGATCATAAACCTGGATGGCTTCACCCTCAGCCATGTGGTTGAACCCTTGAAAATAGAGACCCAGGAATTGGTGGATGGCTTTCTCCCTCCCTATAAACCGCTTTACGCCCTCCACCCTGATAAACCCCTGACCATGGGTGCCTTTGGCATGCCCGAGATCTATACCGAAGCAAAAAAAGCCCTGGATGTTGCTCTGAGGGACTCCTATCGTGTAATTCTGGAAGTCTGGAAGGAATGGGGAGACCTTACCGGCCGGCATTATCGCCCTATGGAAAGTTACCGGATGGAGGGGTCCAAGATTGCTCTGCTGACCATGGGTAGCTTCGGCGAAGTGGCCATGGAAGCTGTGGACCGGATGAGAGAAAAAGGGATTGCGGTCGGCCTATTGAAGCTGAGGCTCTGGAGGCCTTTTCCTTTTGAGGTCATTCGTCAGCTCACCCAGGGCTTGGAGGTGCTGGTGGTTATGGACCGCGCCCTCTCCACTGGGGGGGTAGGGGGGCCTGTTTGCTCGGAGATCCGGTCGGCTCTTTACCAGCAATCCAAACGTCCAAAAGTGATAAGCTTTATTGCCGGCTTGGGCGGCCGCGATATGCCCCCTGAACAGTTCGAAGATATGATTCAACAGGCCTTAAAGATGAAGCGCAAGAGGCAGGTGGAAGAATTTACCATGATTGGAATTCGGGAATAGTCAGACATAGTACATGGCCGATTAAATTGCAGAGGAAATTCCTTTTTGGGCCGGATGTATACA
>JAOUFX010000020.1 GCA_029857975.1 Deltaproteobacteria bacterium
TAGAAGGAATGTACGCCCATCTGGAAGAACTTCTCCTGCGTATCGGATTCCTCGACCTCCAAAACCCCAAGCGCATCATGCACACTCTGCGGCGGATTTTCGGAAGGGCCAACCTCTCCGACCGGGACGTGGCCATTCTGCGCGGGATCTTCCGCCAGCTCGAATGGTATGCCACGCATCGCGATCCTCAAGACCGTTGAAAAAATTTTTCACCGCAGAGAGCGCAGAGAACGCGGAGATATATTAAGGCCAAGAACCAAAAGATGCCGAAGAAATTAATTTGGTTTTAAATTTATCTAATTCTCTGCCATCTTGGCGCGCTCCGGGGTGAATATTATTTTTGTTAATTTATTGCCCTGGGGAATCTTTTGCGGCGGGCTCTTCAGCAGGAAGGAGGGAGGGGGTTTCCAGGGCATTGAGTTTATCGCTGAACTTCTCCATCTGCCGTTGCGCCGTGTCAAAACTCCCTTTGGCCTGCTCTACGTGTTTCCCCAATTTCCTGAACTCTTCCTGGAACCTGGCCAGTTGGCCTCGCAGCCCGGATAGGTGATGGATGATTTCCCGGGCACTCTCTTCCACTTTCATCCCCCGCAGTCCCAGGAGAATCGTATGCAGGTAAGCATAAAAACTGTTGGGAGAAACCGGGATGACATGTTTGACGAAAGCATATTCCCGCAAACTCTTCCCTTCGCCCAGGGCTTCATCCTTGATGAAGGCCTCGTAGTAAACATTCTCGGCGGGAATATACATGAGGGCAAAGTCGCAGGTTCCTTCGTGCGGCAGGATGTATTTACCGGCGATTGCCTCCACATGCTTCTTCACGTCCGCGGCGAAGACCTTGAAGAAACTCTTCTTCGTTCCATCGTCCTCAGCCAGAAGGGCTTTCTGAAAATTTTCCAGAGGAAACTTGGCGTCGACGGGGACGAGCCCCTGACTTAAGCGAATGACCGCGTCCACGCGCTCGCCACTCTTAAAAGAATGTTGCAGGGTAAAATATTCAGCAGGCATAATCTGGGCCAAAAGGTCTCCCAGCAGGAATTCACCCAACCCACCCCGGACTTTAGGGGCCCGCAGGATTTCCTGCAGGCTGGCAATGGAACGTCCCACCTCTAAAATGCGTTTGTTGGCTTCATCCAGCTGCGCCAATCGAGACTGAACTTCCTGCACCCGATCGCCGAAATGCTGGCTGGCCTTCTGCATCAGGCCCATCCCGGTTCCCACCTGTTCGCTAACCTGGAAAGCGATGGAATTCAACTGGCTGGTAACCTGACTGGCTAAGGAGGACAGTTGCTGATGCACCAGCTGAACATTTCCCTCCAAGCTCCGCCCCACCTGGTCACGGAGACCATCGATCTGCTGTTGCAGGAGCAGGAAGGCCGGGTCTTTCTCTTTCGTGGCGCGCATCTCCCGCCATTGCCTGGAGCTCTGCCAGACGAAGAGGAGAAGCAGGGCGATGAGAACGGCCAGAAGAATGATGACCCAAATTTCCATCGATTTTAAGCCCTGAAGCGGTTTAAAAAATTTCAAATTCTCCCTACCTTAGCAGAAACATAGGAAAAAGCCAAGGAGAGAAATTGACTGGCGTTTTTACCATATTTTTAACTTGCCTTTTATGCCAGAATGGGGTATCGTTCTCAAAAAATATTCGAGGAGATAAAATGGGGAAAAAGGCCACATTCATCCTGGATGAAAAAATAATGGAACAAAGCAGGGAATATGTGAGCAAAAAGCAGTTTAAGTCCATGAACGCTTTTGTGGAAAAAGCGCTAAAGGACGAGATTGCCAAAATTAAACAAGAAGAAATTAAGGTTGCTCTTAAGGAAGCCAGCCAAGACGCGCTTTTTTTAGCCGACCTTAAAGAAATTGAAGAAGACTTCGCCTTTGCGGATTTTGAAAAGGTAAAAGAATGAACTATCGCCTGGGAATTTTTCTTGCCGACCTCAATCCCGTCCTCGGATCCGAGCAGAAAGGAAAACGCCCGGTACTCGTGGTAAGTGACGAGGTTTTCAATAGTGTCATGCCCGTAGTTACTATTCTTCCGATTACCTCCCTTAAGAAGGGAAGACGCATATACCCCAACGAAGTATTGCTACCCCGAGGGGCCGGCGGTCTTTCCGCTGATTCTATTATCCTGGCCCACCAGATCAGGACAATTTCCAAACAACGCCTGGGGAAGTCATTAGGTTTTGTGAGCGACACGGTTATCCAAGAGTCGATATCCCAAGCAATGCGGATTCACCTCAATCTATAAGAAATGGTTGATTCTTACATTGAAAAAAATTGAAGGATTGATGAGAGGTATGCTCTTTTTCCCTCTCGGAAATACGTAGAGGAAGGGGAGGCCGGTCATCGTACTTCAACGTTTGCCAAGCCATTTCACCCATTCCAAATCCTTTTTAACGGCTTTGTATAGGGTCTCATCGGCTGTAATGAGGGGGATTCGTTCCGCTTCGGCCAGCGCAAGATAACTGGCGTCGTATGCCGATCGGTTAAAGGCCCGGCAAAAATAAACCACCCGGGAATATAATCCCGAAACACCCACAGTCCTCATCCCCAGGTTGGCAAATCCTTCTATCGCGGAAATGATTATCTCTTCCCGCAGACGACGGCGCTTTTGGGCGACAACCAGGCCATTGATTAGTTCATATTCCAATAGAGATGGAACGATAATTTCCAGATTGTCCGTTAGATAACGTTTCAACAAGTCAAGGGCTGCTTGGCCATGGTCTTCATCGGATAGATACCATTTTAATACCACGCTGGCATCTAATACGGCTCGCCTCAAAATCTGCCCTCCAGTTGCTTTTTAGATTCTTTATACACGTCCTTGGCTTTAACTCCGGCTTGCAAAAAAGCTTCCCGGACCTCCATGATTTTTTTATAACCCTCGAATCGCATGGAACGTTGATATTCATCGTAAGGGATAATGACCGCCACAGGTTTTCGCCGCTTGGTTATGATGATCTTTTCCTTATTATCCAAGGCCCCCTGGATCAATCGGCTGAACCCCTTCTTCCCTTCGGCGATGCTTACAGTTGTATCTTTCATATGACCTCCATTATAGTCATATTATATGACCAATTATAAGGAACTAAAAAGTTCCAGTCAAGTAAGAATCGGGCAGAAAAGATGTCTGCCGATGAAGAAGGGGAAATGGGGTATTGAAAAAGAGGAAAAAATATCGAATGCTGGCCCCAAGAATGTGCTCAAGAGTTAAGCCTCATGCTTGAGGAAGGCTGTTATCTAAAATCGGTCAAGGTTCGAACTTCTCCGGTCCGGACAAAGAAAAAAGCGACTTCCTTGACGGCTCGTCGGGTACCTTTCTCCACGGCCCGGGCATACCAGATGCCCTGTTCTCGATACGCCTCAAACCGCTCATCGAGAGCAACTCCGGAGACTTCATCTGTCTTATAATCGACAATCACCCACCCCTCATCTTCTTCGAAAAGCAGGTCGATCTTCCCCTCCATGATTTTTTCCCGCAGAAAAACGGAAAAGGGCACTTCGCGGAAGAAACGTTTGGCCTGGCGGACCCGGTCCATGAAGGGATGGCTGAGGGTTTTACGACCGATCTCCTCGATCTTGTCCGCCATCCCCAGAATGGATTGCTCGACGGCCTTCATCTGAGCAAGAGCTTTTAGGTTTCTGCCATCGGTCCAGTCAACCCGCTCCATAACCTCATGGAAAACCGAGCCGAAAACCGCTCCTCTTGCGCCTGTTGCGGAAGAAGACGCGGGGACTTCGTCCCAAGAAAACCGGGAGAAATCGATCCCCTCGGCGAAAGAAGAAGGGGTAGCAAGAGGAAGCCCGCGGGAAGCTTTCTCTTTGACCCCGGCCAATGTTTTTTGCCATTGAAGACGCCTCTGCAGGGGAGCGGCATTGTCTTGCGGCGCTTCGGCCAACTCGAGGCGGAGAGGCGGTTTTCCTTGGGGGTCAAGATCAAAAATTTCTCCGCCGAGGATCAACTGGCCGTTCCTCTGGGAACCGGGCCTCATTTCTTTTGCATCCGGAAGTTGTCCTTCGAGCATCTTGAAGAATCCTTTCCTTTTTCCCCAGAAGAGCGGAATGGCCAGATAATCTCGCGCCCGCGTGGCGGCGACGTAGAAGAGCCTTCGATCCTCGGCCTCCATTTTAATCTTTTCTTGTTCCCAGGCGGAATCGTAATCCGCGGTCTTAAAATCGCCTATGGCCAGTTGAAACCTTCCCTGGAGCCTCTGGGGAATGAACTGCTGTTGGCGATTACGTTCGCTGGCCAGATTGGCCAGGATGACGACGGGAAACTCCAGCCCTTTGGCTTTGTGGACCGTTAGCAACCTTACGTTTTCGTCCTCTTCTTCCGACCAGGGTGACTCTCCTTCGCGAATGCCTTCTTCTTCGCGGCTTCCCAGCCATTCCACGAAGCGCCGGAAAGTGGCCGATCTTTCCTTTTCGAAAGCCCGGGCTTGGTCGAGAATTTTTCGCAGGTTGGCAGCCACTTGTTCTCCTCCATGGCGGAGAAGGGAAAATTCCAGGGCTTTGGTTTTAGCCAGGAGGTCCACAACCGTGCTGGAAATGGGAACGGTATTCCTTTTTTCATGGAGGTCGCGCAGCAAAGAAAAAGCCTGGGAAAAATCGCTTTCCTTCTCCCGCAGCCCCTGAAGGTAATGCAGACGGTTTCCGGAAGAGACAAAAAGAAATATCTCTTCGTCGGAAAATCCAAAGAAGGGGGAACGCAGGGCAGCGACCAAGGAAATCTCATCCGCGGGGTCATCCAGAACTCGGAGACAGCAAAGAAAACTGCGCACCTCCTGCCGCATATAAAATTCCTTCCCCCCTTCCAGGCGAAAGGGAATTCCCTGGTCTTTCAGGGCTTCTTCATAAATCTCGATGCCCGAAAGAGCGGGGAAGAGCAAGGCTATATCCCGGAAACCAACCGGGCGGATGTCTCCTTCTTTTTTATCGCAGATCATCCATTGATTTCTACTTTTCCCTCCGGCCATTACCTCAAGCAAAGCGGCGATGGATTGGGCCTCCTTTTGCCGTACGCAGGGAGCCGAAGCTTCTTCCGGATCGAAGCCCGGCGGGGGAACGAGCAGAAGGACCCCGGGCTGGTTCTTCACGCTTTCTTTCCGCTCTTCATGGGCAACCAGGGGGATGTATGCCGGCTGAAAATAACCCTGGTCCGAGGGCCGGATCAAAGGCTCAAAGACCCGGTTGATCCAGGAGATGATCGACGGAACCGTACGGAAGTTCTGCACGATCTTCAGGCTTTCCCCCTTTTGGGTCAATTGCTCCCTGGCTTTTTCATAGGTTTCGATGTCCGCGCGCCGGAAGCGGTAAATGGATTGTTTGGGATCACCCACCAGAAAGAGTTTCCCCGGAGATACTTCAACCTTCTCCCAGGTTTCGGCCCGGGCACCGTCTTCCGCCAGAAAGAAAACGACTTCCACCTGGAGCGGATCGGTGTCCTGAAATTCGTCGACCAAGATGTAGAGAAATTTTTCCTGAAAATATCCCCGGACCTCCCTATCATCCCGCAGCAAATTTCTAGCCAGAAGGAGTAAATCTTGAAAATCGAGCACGCCGCGCTGGGCTTTTTCTTCGGCGATGGCTTTTAGAAATCCGCGGAGCCATTCCACCAAGTCCGTCATGGTTTCCGCGCGGATCGCCCTTTTTAATTCCCCAAGCTCCTCGGCCAGTTCGGCGAAGATCCGCTTTTGGGCATCGCAGCTTGAGGGTGGCTTCCAATTCTGCTTGTTCCCTGCGCCCTTGATTACAAGCTCGCGCAGGATCAGGATTTCTTTCCGTTCCCGGGAAGCTCCTTCCAGATCTAAAACTTTTTCCTGCAGCGCCTGAATGTTTTGCCATCCCTTGTCCTCTTCTTGCTGGCAATCGCGGGCCAATTGCAGAGCTTCCTTTATTCCATTTTTGAAATTTTGAATAAATTCCTCGGTGGAGTAAGAAGGCCGGGGAAGTGGATCTTCGGGAACAAGGTCGCGGTTGCCGTATAGCTGACGCACCAGACTGGTCAGGTCGGTCAAACTCATGCCCAGGGTCAGGGCCCGTCGTAAAGGAACGGATTTTTTCTCCAGCTCTTGGCCCAGCCAAAGTTCCCAAATTTCCTGAAAGAGCATGTCCAGGCCCATTTCATCCATGGGCTCGAAATTGGGGTCGATCTTGGCCTCCACCGGACGCTCCCGGAGAAGGCTGGCACAAAAGGAATGGATGGTGGAGATGGAAGCCCGTTCCAGGTCTCCCAGGGCCTGCTGCAAGGCTTCCCGGTCGTTGTCCCGGGACTGAGGAATCACTTTCTCGATCGCTTCCCGCAGCCGGATCTTCAGCTCCCCGGCTGCTTTCTCGGTAAAGGTAATGGCTACGATTTGCTCCAGCGAGGCCTTGTGGTTGCGAAGGAGGGAGAGGATCCGGTCAACGAGAAGGGTTGTTTTACCCGTGCCGGCTCCTGCTTCCACGGTTAGGGATCGAGTTAGATCATGCCGAGCTACCTGCCGCTCGTTCCGGTCGGTTAACTCTGTGGCTATTGATTTTTTCTTTTTCATGAGCCCGGTCTCAGGGAATACTCTTCATTTCCAAAAAAGCCGCAGTTCGAGGATCGTTTCTTTTTCTTTGGAAAAGGGCGTTCGTGCCTTGCTCGCAGAGAGCCTGGAAATCACAGTAATCACAGCTACGATCTCCTTCCCGCAAGGGGAAGAAGGTTCCTTCCAGGATTCCCTGCGAAATAATTTGGATGATTTTCTTTAGGGTCTTCTCTCTCTCCACCCAGTTTTCGCCGCGGAATAGGAGGTGTTTGAACTTTCCCTTGCGGCTCACGCTGTCATATTCGGCCCAGCTTTTTTCGATATCCGCCTGTTTCCAGATCCGACAAGAAGCCCATAGGTAAAGGGGAAGCTGCAAGGTCGTTCCTCCACTGAAACCATCCGCCTGACCGGCCACGATTCCGGTTTTATAATCGATGACGCGGAGGCGGCTTCCATCCAGGGAGAAATCGACCCGGTCGATCCTTCCCCGGAAGGAAACCGTGGATTGCCCTTCAAGAGTCAAAAAAATTGCTTCGCTGCCGGGGCTGGCCTGGGAGCGGGGAGTCTGATGTCCGAACCGAAATTCAAAATGGGTGGGAATATATTCAGGAGATTCTGCGCTTGCCCTCTTGAGAAAGCTCCGGAGATCCTCGAGAATTTCTTGCCGGTCAATTTCCCAGAGCAGAGGAGCTCCGGTGATTCCTGCGGCTTCGGCTTCAGAAAAGACTCGGTCGGCGACATCGGCCAGGATCTTCCCGTACGCGTCGATTTGATCGATCTGCAACGGCCCGGGGATTTGTTTAACGGCTTCCCGGTAAAAGCGAAAGAGGAGGTCATGAACGACCGCACCGCGCTCTAAGGGCGGGAGGCGCAGAATTTCCTCGGGATATGGAAGGCTCTTTAGACCCAGAACTGCGGCAAGAAAATATTTAAAAGGGCAGGAAGCATACGTTTCCAGCCGGGTGGGAGAGAGGACCTGCCCGGAAAGGGCGAACTGTTCGCGAAGGAGGTGAAGGGCCTGGGGGGACTTGAGACAACCGTCATACTCGGTAAAAGTTCGCCAGCCCCAGCGGAGCCGGGCCAGCTTTTCGGCCCGCTGCAGGACGGGGAAAAGGCTTTTTAAGTAGGCGACCTCCCTGCGCTCATTCCTCTTCAAGGCGCTGGCAACCTGGCCCAGATCAAACTCTTCTTCATCGAGCGCTTGCCCGACGTCATCGGGGGCGAGCCGGGAAAGGGCCACCCGCCGAAAGCCGGGAAGAGTCTCCAGCCGGCTGTAATCCGTGGCCTCTCCGTACAGGGCCTCGGCGACCCGCAGGAGAAAGAAGGAAGGAATCCGCTCGCGGCCAGAAGCAGGATCCAGGCGCGGGTAAGAAAGGATCAACTTTTCCCGGGCAGAACTCACGGCCAGGGAGAAAAGAAGCTTTTCCTCCTGAGAACGAAATCTTTTCAGGGAAATCCTTCCCGGCATACCCAGGGCATCATTCATGGCCTTGCGCTCATGGTCCAAAAGCAAAGGGTCCTGGCGCGCCGGAGCGGGAAAAGCTCGTTCCACCAGGCCGGGAATGAAAACCACCCGGAAAGACAGGCCCCGTGCGGGCATCAGGTCCGTAACACAGATCCCTTCTTTTTGAAACCAACCCAGCCGTTGAGTATTTTCTTCCAGTGCTGCCGAGACGATTTCCTTGAACCGGCGGATACCCACTTCCTGGCCAAAGGTATCGAGAGATTCAAGGGCACGCAGGCATTCGCAGAGGGTTTCCTGAGCCTCGCTTTTTTCGAAATAGGTTTTCATGAAGTGGATGGAGCTGTTCACCATTCCCTGCCAGGTATCTTTCCTGGGAAAAAGGTCCAGAACCGAGAACAATTCTTTGAGAAAGCCCCAAAACCTTTGGGCTTCATCGGCGAAAACAAAAGCCTCTTGCTCTCCCTCTACGGGTTCCGCCTCTTGCCTGCGGCTCATCAGTGCCGAGAGCTTCTCTTCCCACTTTTTCCTTCCTTCCACGATTCCGGCTTCCCTGGAGAGAAGATCCCACAGTGCGGGTGAAGGTTCCTCCTGAAAAAAATTCCTCCAGGCGATGGGAGCAAAGGTCAGGAACTCCATTACCATGCTTCTTCTAAGGTTGCTGCCAACCAGGTCAAGAAAGAGAAGAATGCTTTTCCCTTCCTGGGTGCGGGATAGAGGCAATCCTCCTTGGAAGTAAATTGGAATCCGGAGGGCCTGAAACGTTTGCTGGATGAGAGGACCGTAGAGATCGTAATTGCGAAGGAGAATGGCCATGTCGGGGAAGGGGATATCGTCTTCCCTGGCCAGCCGCAAAATCTCCCGGGCCAACTCGCGAACTTCCCGAGCCTCGCTGGGAGCGGAGAGTAACAACACCGAGTGATCATCCGAGGCCTGGAACTCCGCGGGCCTTGGCGTGAAGAGATGCTGTTGCAGAATCTCGACGGACCTTTTTTCCTGGCGAACGGATTTCTCCCATCGCTCAGCTTGAAAGCCCACGCTTTTATACCATTCCAGAATCGGATGGGCGTAGGCAAAGGCGGCAGATTCGCGCCAGGGCATGAAGGCAACCACGTCCAGAGTCTCCGAACAGGCCTGGAAAAGCTTCTTCTGGGCCGTGGTAAAGTCGTAGAACCCGTACAGGATCAATTCTTTGGTGCCCAAAGCTTCCGGAAAGTTTCGGACGGCGGCACTGGCGTGGAAGAGGAGCTGGGAAGGATCGAAGAATTCTTTGCTGGTCATCGACCGGAAAGCCTGGTAGAGACGGTTGAGATCGATCAACTTTTGGCCATCTTTAACCGGCAGTTCTTCCATCCCTCCTTCGGCGAGGTCCCGGAAGGTCGCGGCCAGCGCTCTTTGAAAACCCCGGCGGGGGGCAATGTCCTTGAAGTAGCCGTCGGCTCCCGTCGTCTCCACCAGGGAAGCAATACAAACCAGGTCGCCGAAGGGCGGTAAGGGGCGGAGTTTTTCCCGGCTTAAGGGATCGGCAGCCAATGCCCGGCCTAAATCGATAAACGTAAGGAAGCGGATGTTGAAATGATCAAGGCCTTTAAGGACTAAAAGCCTTCGTAAATAAAGTCCTAACAGATTTGACCCTACCAGAACCACAAGGGGAGCGAGAGGATCCTGGCCTTTTTTCCTCTGGATGAGGTTTAAGAACTCTTCTTCCAGCTCAGGTTGAAAAGGACCCATAAAGAGAGAGTGGATCTTTTTTCCTTTTACCATTTCGTTCTCTTTTAAGGTTGGGCGATTTTTTAGAAGGAATTATACCAGAGGTTTTAAGGAGGTTAAAGAAATCAATCATTTCCCATCAATAATTTAGGCCAATTTTCTTAGTAATTTTTTCCAGGGTTTTATCGAATGTCCAAAGAGGAACATCCGTTAATACCGCCGAGGCAATCAGATGGACATCTATATAGCCTAACCCCTTTCCCATAAGTTGATTATTTTCGATGAATCTTAAGACTTCTTCATCTTCGGCTAATATTGTCATAGGAAGTGATTGAAGATAGGAAAGGATTTCATGCCTGTTTTTGAGATTCCCGCAGGCAAGCTCACCGACAATGAAGGGATGGCTTACAACTTCCCCATTATTCAATAATTTCTCAAGGCCCACATTTCCATCACGCAGGTGAGACACCCAAACGGAGGTATCAATAAGAACCATTTTAAAGCTCCGCTATTCTCCGGCGAGGTATCATTTTCAGTTCCTTTTGGGTCCCGCCCAGCTTGGCCAGCCTTTTACTGCTTTCCAGGGCAATTAAGGCCTCTAACCCGAGCTTGACGAGTGTTGTTTTTTCTTTAATGCCCGTCAGTTTGGAAACCTTTTTAATTAGGCTGTCTTCGATGTTTAAGGTCGTCCTCATATAAACCTCCTGGAATTATATGCATCAATATGCATGATTAATGCATATGTTGTCAAGAAGTTTTTAATTTTTTAGTGGTTCGAGTTTTGGTGGCGAATCAGTAAGGCCGCGTAAATGGTAATTTGGATCACCCATTTATTCTGAAAAATCCATTTCATAAATCCCCCAGAAGAACAGAGTGAACTTGTTAGGTTACACATTTATTGGCAGGAAAACGACGATGCTAAAGTATTAAAAGCCCCCCATTGGGGTCAATAGTAAAATTGCGGAGTGCGTGCCTACCCAGAACCGCCGAATTTCTTTAGATTACTCAGAAAATAGCTTTTAATCCCCCCTTTAGAAAAGGGGGGGATTTTAATCATTTGCGGGTGGCCAAACGGCCAGGGGAAATTACTGCATAAATAGTTTTGATCTCCGCTATTTTTAAGACTTCAGCTATTCAACCAAGATAGCAGCTTTACGCACCTCTCAAAAAATACAAGTACACCTACAACAGTTCAGCGGAGGGGTGCTTAGGAGGTTGAGGATTACTGGTAAAATGCACATTAAAAAAGGCAGAGCCAAAAGTAACCCTGCCTTTCTTGTGTTGATGGTCAGTTGTTATCAATTGTAATTGGGTTTAATCCAAAAAGTTATGCGATAGTGGAAATATCTATTTATTTAGGGACACAACCCGAAGAATTTCAAGCAAGAGTGGTACTCATCATAACAGTCAGAAAGTAAATTCGTATCCAATTATAAAGCCCCCAGAAGGCAATGGTGCCAAACTCAAGCCGTTGAAATTGTCTTTTAACCAATCCGGAGTCCACGATTGGGTTTGGAGAAAGCGGTATCCCTGGTAGGTGGCTATGGCTGCCATCGACAAAGCAAATCCATGGGCGGTTGGTTCATTGGCATAATGTTCCATGCCTTCAAGGTCCCCTTGATACTTTTTTTGATTTTCCTTGTTCGTCACCCGAAAAACCCAGTAATCCAAGGAATACAATATGGGGTTCAAAATATTCCAGGCCATCATACCGCGGATAAAGGCATCATTTTTATCAATCTTGTCGGATTGGAGGATAATCTCTGATCCGACAACTTGGGATAGGAGACCGGCAGAATATATGGCTATCCCTTTGCCGTTGCTACTGGCATTTTCCGTAAATCCTATCGGCTGGTTGTAGTTTCCCATTTCCCAGTTCATGTCAGTATTGGTCAGCCCGGCGACAAGCGCATGAGAGCCTTCGTGGATCAAAAAAGCTGAGGCGATGCCAGCGGAAAACCTCAGGGCAGAGCCAAGTGTTACTCCATCTTCTGCAGCACTTGCAAATGATGGAATAAACCCCCAAAGGAGGACGGCGATTACGCTTATTATAAATCTGGCAATTTTTGAAAATTTGGCCATTTACTATAAAGGAGAAAAACGGGTGGCTGAATTGCGAGCCAAAAGAGTTGTGCTTCTTCCGTCGGTCAACACATAGATTGTAGGGCAATAAATGCACCAACTGCTTATAACTGCATAAAAAACGAATTTTATTCGCCTTTAGAATATTTCTCTCCAAATCTTCCCGGAAAAAGTGGTAAAAGATTTTCCCTTTTTCCCGAAATTCTTCCACTTTAGTATGGAAGATTTGCAGGATCAGATATTGTCTCTGCCAAACAGCTCAGCATAACGCAAATATATCGGGAAAATATGAGTTGAGACCAACCGGAGCCATTCAAACATTGGCTTGTGTATTTGCCCTTTTAAAAGGCCCTAATAGCAGCGGGAATCGACCTCTGAAATTATTCCTGGAAGGGGGTAAGCAATAAGAAGAGCTTTTAGGCCAAGAGTATAGAAAGCCCCATGTCTTGTCAACCGGCAATTTGGAATAAGGAGATGCCGACAAACTCGTGTCAAACTGGATAAAAATGATTGTTGATTATGGGATGAAAGATAGGATTGCGATAAGAAACTTGGACATGTAAATTACAGTCAACTATCTTTATATCGCCATTTTTGCCTGAAAATATGTCCGATGAGACAGCATAGCAAAGATCACTCGAACCAGCTTATGGGCCGTCGCTAGTAAAGCCTTCTGAGGAATTAACCCCTCTTTTTTCCTTCTGAGAAAATACGCTTTGAAGAAAGCGTTTTGACTCACCACCGCAGCGGTCATCAGGTAGATAGCTCTTCGAAGATGCCGATTCCCTCTTTTGGATAGTTTACTCTTACCGACATACTTGCCCGATTGGCAAACCGAGGGGTCCATTCCCGCAAAAGCGATAAGCTTTTTGTGAGAAGAAAAATTCTCGACCGAACCCATTTCGGCAAGAAAGGGCACCCCCGTCTTCGGCCCCACCCCTTTGATCGCTCTCAGGATCTTGAGATCTTCTACCCTGGTGGCCTTACATAAATCGGTGAGAAGTTTGGTCATCTCCTCCATTCTCTCCTGGAGATGCAAAAGAGTGGCAATCTTCCCTCTCAGAATGATCTCCTTTGCCGGACTCGCCGTAGCTACAGAGCTTTGGGCCGCCCGAAGAATATCCTCCGCCGAAAAGGTGAGTTTATTGCCCACATAGGGCTGCTGCAACGCCTTCGCGATGGCTTTCGGTTTGGCCACCTTCACCAGTCGAGCCGACGGATACTCCTTCAGAAACCGAAGCATCACCCGGGTATAAATATCTGCGATAGATTCGAGCTCTGGGAAGATCGTCCGTAAAACTCTTTTGATCTCCACCTTCGTGGCGGAAATTAGATGCGAGAGCGATTCCCTTTCTCGGGCCAGGTCCCTGAGATCCTGAAGATCCTGCGAGATCGATAATTGTGAGATCTCTTCTCGGTTCCCCATAAGAAATTTCGCAATCGTCCGGGCATCTTTTTTATCCGTCTTGGTTTTCCGTAGGGATCGTTTCGCAAAATTGGCAATCAACAAGGGATTGATAACCACGGCGTGGATCCCCTGGGAGGTGAGAAAAGAGAAAAGATTGATGTGATAGCACCCGGTTGATTCCATTCCTACCAGCAGCTCTTGGCGATCCTGGCAGCGAGCGGTAACGAGCTCCAGGAATTTGCAGAATCCATCGGAGTCCATCGAATAGAACCCAGAGAAATATTCATTCCCTTCCGCATCCAGGCCGGCAGCAGAAAAGGTATCCTTGGAAATATCAACCCCAACAAACATTCGATCCATTCTTCTACCTCCTTCCCAGAGTAGGCAGGATCAGCCTCCCCACCAAACCTCCATCGTGACCAGGGTTCGATGACCCAATCAACTTATTAGGGCTTGGGGAGGCAGGGAACACACTGTACTAAGGGCTCTTGACCCAGGAAGTACTAAGTCCTCCTGCCCCTCTCATTTCTTATCCTTTTATAACATGATTAACAGTAGGAGGAAGTACTCTGTGTTTTTCCGGGAAAAATTCGCCTTCCTTCCGAATTTAACGCTAACACCTACTCTTCAGCTAAAGGCTGCTTTATGGATTGCTCATTACGGGTAGCAGTTTACACCATTTGACAAAATTTGTCACTCAATGAAGTGGTATTCATCTTTTTGCTTTTATTACATTTTTCCTTTATCGAAGCTTTGTAT
>JAOUFX010000571.1 GCA_029857975.1 Deltaproteobacteria bacterium
TTCTCAATCTCTTTACGTTCAACAATTTTCATCTGTAAAGCTTCATTGATTTCTGCCAGTTCGGCCGTCCTCTCCCCCACCCGGATTTCCAACTCATTGCGCGTCCGGCGGAGGTCCTCTTCCATTTTTTTGCGCTCGGTAATGTCATTGTTCACCGCAACAATACAGGGTTCACCATTGACCTCGATGATTTCTGCCGCAAAAAGGGCAACCCGCACTTCGCCGGATTTGGTGCGAAAAGTCCATTCCATATCGTGAATGCCCCGTTGGGCCTGCAGTATTGCTCTCATCTTGGCACGATCCTCCGGGTGGTTCCAAATGTTGAGATCGGTGACGGTATGACCAATGACCTCTTCCCGAGAATATCCCATGAGTTGCAGAAAACTGTCGTTGACCTCGATATAGCGCCCTTCGGCGAGGGAAGAAATCGTAATCGGGCTTGGGCTGGAGCGAAAGGCTTTGGAGAATTTGCTCTCGGAGAAGCGCAGGGCTTCCTCACTTTTTTTCAGATTACGGAATAGAAGATCGTAAGGCCTTACCAAGCCCGTCTCGATCAAGGCTTTATAGATGAGATAGAAAGATACAACCTTGAAAAGGTGTCCGACCAAATTGGGAAAACCATAGACACTTTCATAGAAAGTAAAAGCTAATTCCGCCGCAATGGTGGTAAGGATTGACCCGATCAACAGCTGGAACACATTAGGGTCGAATTCCTTCCGCCTTGGAATCAAAAGGATTATGGCCGTCATGAGAATCAGGGAAATGATATATTCGCTGATCTTCTTAAAAGGGGTTAATCCCCGACCTTCCATAAAGCAATCCGGAAAAATCTGCCAGGGAAAAATCGATAAAAATAACAGGGCCACGACAGCCCCATAAGCCAGCAATACAAAATTAATTTTCAATTTCCGCCCGATCCATATCGGGGCAAGAAGCAAGGAAATGCTCTGGAGATAGCGGGCTCCAATCCATAATTGGGTGGACAGGTTGGCATCATATCCGGAAAAGACTCCCATCCCTTGGTAGGCCAGGGTGTGGACTAAATCCACACTGCCAACAAACAAATAAGCAATACCGATAAAAAGAAGATAATGGTTATCGAGAAAGCGACGAGAGTTCCAGGCAATTATAAAAATGCCGCAGGCAATGACGATGCTGAATATCTCCGCCAGGCTGTGGAACAGAAGATAGTTATAAAGGCTGGTTAGGTATAGCCCGAATAGGATGCCCAATCCAAGAAGAACCGTAACTTTACTCCGATCCATAGGGAAATCACCCTTTCATCGTCTCAGGGACGATTTTTTCGCCTCCGGAAAAAGGATGTCAGCGATATCCCGGATGCGCTTGATTCCCTTCACCTCATCGGCAAGCAAAGGGACTTCGATGAGAGCCATGCGCTGGCCATAGGTTTCCTTAAGCTGCCGTAAATATTTACGCTGCATGGCTTGCCGCCGGCGATGGAAAGGGCAGTCTGCTTCCTGAATGAGGTGGTTGATGATGAGATGACCCACGGTCAGACGAAAAGCCTCAAAATCGTGCAGCAACCGCTCGGTCAAGCGAACGCCGAGACCCTCGGCAATGGTTACGATGACATACGATGTGCGTTGGCCGTCACGGATAAAGTCCAAAATTTTCTGCGAAAGTTCTTGCCACCCGGCGATGATCTGGAGAATGCTCCTTTTGCTTTTTTTCAAGCGGACCGTGTTGGCAATTTTTTCCCAGGCCCCGTAAAGGTTCACATAGAACTTGGCGGCTGCTTCCAGATGGGTAAGAAAGAGTTTGGGTAGATGGAGGAGACGCAAGGTGTGGCCGGCTGGGGCTGTGTCCCAGACGATGCGGTCGTAGGATCCTTTCTCGACCAATTCGACGATAAAATGGAGCATGTATTCTTCCTCAATTCCGGGGGCCCCCCCGATGTAATCCACGAAGTCGTAATCCAAATTGGCAAACGCCGTGAGGACTTCGTGGATCTCCGGTCCGAATCGTTCCTTCCAGCGCTGGAGGATGACTTCAGAACGAATTTCCATGCCGAAGAGATTTTCTACCCCCCGGATCGGTTTCTCCCTGTCGCCAATATCCATTTCGAAAATATCCGAAAGAGAAGGCGTCGGGTCGGAGGAAATCAAGAGGGTTCTCTGACCGGTGCGGGCGAAATGAACGGCTATGGCCGCAGAGCAGGTAGTCTTCCCCACTCCCCCCTTGCCGCCTACCATAAGCAGCTTCGTTGAAGAAAAATCTAAATAGGGTCTAAGGATTCGAGGGTTCATGGGATTAAGGGTTTTCGTCCCGAACCTGGCGGGCCGGCATAGGTCTGAACGATGGCCATAAAGCGCTTGGCCTCATCCCCTTCGATTTCCAGGGACATATCCTGCCAATTTCTTCTTCGTACGGCCACCCTACAAAATTCACCCGCCCGGCCGCGAATCCTGTCTGGGGCATCTTCGGGTCCTTGCGCCCAAGGACTTCCCGAAGGAAGAATGAGCTCGATGCGCAAAGGAGTCGTTGGTATGGCAAGGCCATTTACCTGATAAGCATAGGGCTTAGCCATGTAAGCGAGAAAAGCAACATGCCGGAGACGATCCGTATCCTCGGGCTCAGCCCCGGCGGCATCAAAACAATCGAGGCCATGAGCCCAGGTCTCCATGAGCCTGGCGGTGGCAAAGGCGCGGGCTCCCATGGGCATGGCAAACCAGGGGATTTTTTGCTTAGGATCGCATTGGGCAAGCTTTTTCATCATGGTCGACCGGATCTCTCTCCACCAGAGCAGAGCTTCGGCTGGTTTCATCGTTCGCCCCTTCTGAGGACCTATTTCCGTAAATCCCCATTTGACCCTCGCGGCTTCTTCCAGGGGTGTGCAATCCCCCCCCAAAAGGGAAACAGCCACTTCGTCAATATGGGCGATATGGGCAACGGAATCCTTTACAGTCCATCCCTCCGCTGGAGAGGGTAGATTCCACTGGGGCTCGCTTAAAGTTCCTAAAAAGTGATCCAGAGCCTCCTGCTCGGCCTTCAGGTCGGTTAGGATTTCTTGCATGGACCACCTGCCTTTAAAGGGTTCGAGGATTCATGGATTCAAGGGTTCAAGAGAAAAATCCAAAAGACCTTTTTTTAAGGGTGTTACGTTTCACTGGCCCCCTTGAACCCTTGATAAAATATTTTCGCAAAGAACCGGCTGACTTTTTCGGCCATAGGGCTTTCGGATCCAACCCAGAAATGATCGACCCCGGGGGAAATAACCATTTCCTTCGGTTCGGGTAAATTCTGCACAACTCTTTCCAGGCCTTTAACGT
>JAOUFX010000572.1 GCA_029857975.1 Deltaproteobacteria bacterium
GGCTTCCGCGAAACCAATCATCCTTTTTATCGACGAAGCCCATACGCTGATCGGAGCCGGAGGACCGACCGGGGGAGGTGATGCGGCCAATTTATTGAAACCAGCGCTGGCCCGGGGAGAGCTGCGCACGGTCGCGGCCACCACCTGGTCGGAATATAAGAAATATTTCGAAAAGGACGCGGCCCTCGCCCGCCGGTTTCAATTGGTAAAGCTGGATGAACCATCGGTGGATACAACGGTCTTAATCCTGCGCGGGCTGAAGGCCAAATATGAGGAGGCTCACGGCGTAGTTGTCCGGGATGACGCCATCCGGGCGGCCGCAGAGCTCTCCAGCCGGTATATCTCCGGCCGCCAGCTGCCGGATAAGGCCGTCGACCTCCTCGACACCAGTGCGGCCAGAGTGAAAATTCTTCTTACTGCCAAGCCGGATGTCATCGATGGCAAGGAGCGGACCATTCAGGCTCTGGAACGGGAAAAAAAGGCTTTGGAAAGGGACCAGCTCCACGGAATCGAAATCGACCTGAGTCGGCCTCAAGAACTCGAAAACGAAATAAAAAAATTGAACGAAGAAGTAGCTCAGCTCAAGGATCGCTGGCGTCAAGAGCAGGAACTGGCTCAGCGGTTGGTGGGGTTGAGAAAAGAGCTTTATAAAGCAAAAAACGAGGGTGGACCCGAAGAGAAAGCCTTGGAGCTCAAGGCCCAGATCGATAAGGCCACTGCCGAGCTGGCCACCCTCCAGGGGGATTCCCCCTTACTCCGGATTGAGGTCGATCCGGATGTGGTGGCCAAAGTTGTCTCCGACTGGACCGGCATCCCCCTGGGGAAGGTCCTGCGCGATCAGGCCCAAAGTATTTTGAATCTGGAAGACAATCTGCAGCAGAGGATCAAGGGGCAGGAGGAAGCCCTGGGAATCATCAGCCAGGTCATCAAAGCGGCCAAGTCCGGGCTGACGGATCCCCAACAGCCTCTCGGGATTTTTCTCCTGGTGGGCCCGAGCGGAGTGGGCAAAACCGAAACCGGACTGGCTGTGGCGGATATTCTCTTCGGGGGGGACCGTTTTCTGGTCACCGTTAACATGAGTGAGTTTCAGGAAGGACATACGGTGAGTCGTTTGATTGGATCGCCCCCGGGCTACGTGGGTTTCGGTGAAGGCGGAGTATTGACCGAGGCCGTGCGGCAGCGTCCCTATTCGGTGGTCCTGATTGATGAAGTGGAGAAGGCCCATCTGGACGTCATGAACCTTTTCTACCAGGTCTTCGATAAGGGGATGCTCTCCGATGGGGAGGGGAGGGTGATCGATTTTAAAAATACGGTGCTCTTTTTAACCAGTAATTTAGGCTCCGATGTGATTACCCAGCTTTGCTCCAGTGAGGCCAGGCCTTCCCTGGAGACCGTCAGCAGCGCCATCCGGCCTATTTTAAGCAACCACTTTAAACCCGCTTTGCTGGCCCGGATGACCATTGTTCCGTTTTATATTCTGGATCCGAAGTTCATGAAAGAGATCGTCACGCTCAAGCTCGACAAGCTGGCCGGCAGATTGGCTGAGAGCAACAAGATCAAATTAACCTACTCCCAGCAAGTGGCGGATCAGATTACTTCTCGCTGTACCGAGGTCGAAACCGGAGCGAGAAATATCGACCATATCATGAGAGGGACGATTCTTCCTCAGTTGTCCAGGGAGATCCTGGCACGGATGGGTGAAGGAGCCATGCCTTCCGAGATTCTTTTGGGGCTGGCCGAGGACGGGTCTTTTAAGATTGCCTTTGGAGGTTGAAAATGGCCAGGGTCGATCCGGGGAGTGAAGCCAAATTTCTATTCCAGATATCCGGAACGAAATGGGAAACGCGGGTGGTGGAATTCACGGCCAAGGAACGGGTTTCTTTTCCCTTTGAATTAAAAGTCTCGCTGGCCAGCGAAGAGGAAATCAACTTCGAGGAAGTGGTGGGGCAAGAGGCGTTGTTGACGATTCTGGGGGAGGAGGCCGACCGCTATACCCACGGCATCATCAGCCAGTTCAGGCGCACGGGTAGTAAAGGCCGGTTCTTCCTCTATCAGGCCACCGTGGTACCCTCTCTCTGGCTTCTTTCCTTAGAGCAGGACTGCCGCATCTTTCAGAACGTGGACGTCCAGCAAATTGTTAAACAGATTTTTGAGGACGCGGGCATCCCCGGCGACCGTTGCGAATTTCGTCTGCAGGGACAAAGCCCCGTGCGGGAATATTGTGTTCAATACCGCGAGACGGATTTTAATTTTATTTCCCGCCTTCTCGAGGAGGAGGGAATTTTTTATTTCTTCGAGCATTCCGAGGATAAGCATGTCCTGATTTTTGCCGACAGTCCGGTGGCCTACAAGCCCATTCAGGGGGAAGCCAAGGTAACCTATAACCTTGCTGAAGGGTTGGTGCCGGAAGAAGAAAGCGTTTATCATTTTACCGTTTCCCGTGAAATTCTTCCGGGGAAGGCTACCCGCAGGGATTTTAATTTTGAGAAGCCCTCCCTTGATTTGACCACTCAGGAGCAGGGGGAAGCCCATCAGAAATTGGAAAAATACGATTACCCCGGCAAATATGTGGATAAAGAAATAGGGGAAAAGTTAACTCAGGTTCGCCTCCAGGAGTTGACGACCTTTCAGGAGAAGGCTGAAGGGCGGAGTGCTTGCCCGCGGTTTTTGGCGGGCTTTACTTTCCAACTGACCGACCACGACTGTGACAGCTTCAACCGTGAATACCTTTTGGTAGAGGTTCTGCATACGGGCTCCCAGCCTCAGGTCTTGGAAGAGAAGGCTGAAATGGAGGGCCTCCGTTATACGAATGACTTTCTCGGCATTCCTTCTTCCGTGAATTTTCGCCCTGAGCGAAAAACCCCCAAGCCCGTTGCTGAAGGACTGCAGACCGCCATCGTGGTGGGTCCGGAAAAAGAAGAGATTTATACGGATAAATATGGGCGGGTGAAAGTTAAATTTCACTGGGACCGGGATGAAAAGCGGGACGAGAAAAGCTCCTGCTGGATCCGGGTGGCTCAGGCCTGGGCCGGAAAAGGATGGGGGATCCTATTCACTCCGCGCATCGGCCAAGAAGTCATCGTGGAGTTTTTAGAGGGGGACCCCGACCGGCCGCTCATCACCGGAAGGGTTTACAACGCCGAAGAGATGCCCCCCTACGAGCTGCCCAAGGAAAAGACCAAGAGCACCATCAAGACTAACAGTTCAACGGGAGGCGACGGGTTCAATGAAATCCGTTTCGAGGACAAGAAAGGCGAAGAGCAGATTTTTATCCACGCC